>CAZNLW010000054.1:0-13872 GCA_964574205.1 uncultured Rhizobiaceae bacterium
TGCTGCTTGCCGCCTGCGGGGCCAACGGCAGCCCGAAGCCGCCAGAAGGCTACACGCCGCAACCGGACAGGGATTTCGTGCTCGACCCGCTGGTGAAATCGCCTGAGACATCACAGAAGAGGCAGCAAAAGAAGTAACCCATCCGAAACGGGCCAGCCAATGCACCATTTCACCTACCACGACGGCGAAATGTTCGCCGAAAACGTGCCGCTCGCCCGCATCGCGAAGGAGGTGGGCACGCCGGTCTATGTCTATTCCGCCGCCACCCTGCAGCGGCACTTCCGGGTGTTCGATGAAGCCTTCGCCGGCACCGACCACCTTGTCTGCTATGCCATGAAGGCCAATTCCAACCAGGCGGTGCTGAAGCTACTGGCCGACATGGGCGCAGGCATGGACATCGTCTCCGGCGGCGAGCTTGAGCGCGCCAAGGCCGCCGGCGTGCCGGGCGAGAAGATCGTCTTCTCCGGCGTCGGCAAGACGGACGAGGAAATGCGCGCCGCACTTGGCTACGGCATCCTCGGCTTCAACGTCGAGAGCGTGGCCGAGCTGCGCCGCCTCTCCGAGGTGGCCGAGGCCATGGGGCTGCGCGCGCCGGTCTCCTTGCGCATCAACCCGGATGTGGATGCGAAGACGCACGAGAAGATCTCCACCGGCAAGGCGGTGGACAAGTTCGGCATTCCCTGGCTGCAGGCGCGCGATGCCTATGCCGAGGCGGCTTCCCTGCCGGGCATCGAGGTGAAGGGCGTGGCCATGCACATCGGCAGCCAGATCACCGATCTTGCTCCCTTTGAGCAGGCCTTCACGCTACTGGCCGATCTCATCCGCCTGCTGCGCGCTGATGGCCATGACATCCGCCATGCCGACCTCGGCGGCGGGCTGGGCGTGCCCTATCATGGCGATACCGACATTCCGCCGCACCCGGATGACTATGCGGCGATGGTGAAGCGCCTGCTGGGTGATCTGGGCGTGAAGCTGATCATGGAGCCGGGCCGCATGATCGCCGGCAATGCCGGGGTGCTGCTGGGCCGGGTGCTGTTCGTGAAGGAAACCCAGAGCAAGACCTTCGTCATCACCGACATCGGCATGAACGACCTCATCCGCCCGACGCTGTATGAGGCCTTTCATCACATCCTGCCGCTGCGCGAACCGGCGGCGGATGCGCCGCGCCAGGTGGTGGACGTGGTGGGGCCGGTGTGCGAGACGGGCGACTACATTGCGCGCGACCGCGAGCTGCCGATGATGCAGCGTGGCGACCTGTTCGCGGTGATGACCGCCGGAGCCTATGGCGCGGTGCAGTCGAACACCTACAACACCCGCCCGCTGGTGCCGGAGGTGTTGGTGGACGGCGAGCGCTTCGCCGTCATCCGCCCGCGCCTCACCCCTGCCCATCTCATTGCCTTTGAACGTATTGCCCCCTGGCAGGAATAAGATGGGCCGCCAGCGGTACATGCCGCCAACGGCCCGCATCATGTTCCATCTTTTCTGCGATGCGTCAGGTCAACCGCGGTTCATGCGGTTCTCGATCAGCTCGTCCACCACGGAAGGATCGGCCAGCGTCGAGGTATCGCCCAGGTCTGCATAATCGTTGGCTGCGATCTTGCGCAGGATCCGGCGCATGATCTTGCCCGAGCGGGTCTTGGGCAGACCGGAAGCGAACTGGATGAAATCCGGCGTGGCGATGGGACCGATTTCCTTGCGCACCCACTGCACCAGCTCCTGGCGCAACGCATCACTGGGCTCGTGGCCGGCGATCAGTGTCACGTAGCAGTAGATGCCCTGGCCCTTGATGTCGTGCGGATAGCCCACCACCGCTGCTTCCGACACGGCCGGATGCGCCACCAGCGCCGATTCGATTTCCGCCGTGCCCATGCGATGGCCGGAAACATTCAGGACATCGTCCACGCGGCCGGTGATCCAGTAGTAGCCATCCTCGTCCCGGCGGCAGCCGTCACCGGTGAAGTAATAGCCCTTGAAGGTGGAGAAATAGGTATCCACAAAACGCTGGTGATCGCCATAGACCGTGCGCATCTGCCCTGGCCAGGAATCCTTGATCACCAGATTGCCTTCCGCCGGCCCCTCCAGCTCGTTGCCGTCGTTGTCCAGCAGCGCCGGCTGGATGCCGAAGAAAGGCTTTGTGGCCGAGCCGGGCTTCAGGTCCGTGGCGCCGGGCAGTGGCGCGATCATGATGCCGCCGGTCTCCGTCTGCCACCAGGTGTCCACGATGGGGCAGCGTCCCTCGCCAACCACGTGATAGTACCACTCCCAGGCCTCCGGGTTGATGGGCTCGCCCACTGAGCCCAGCAGCCTCAGCGACTTGCGCGAAGTCTTCTTCACCCACTCGTCGCCAGCCCCCATGAGTGCCCGGATGGCCGTCGGCGCGGTGTAGAAGATGTTCACCTGGTGCTTGTCCACCACCTGCCAGAAGCGTGAGGGATCCGGATAGTTGGGCACGCCCTCGAACATCAGCGTGGTGGCACCATTGGCCAGCGGACCATACACGATGTAGCTGTGACCGGTGATCCAGCCCACGTCGGCGGTGCACCAGTAGATGTCGCCCTCGTGATAGTCGAAGACATACTGGTGCGTCATGCTGGCATAGACGAGATAGCCGCCCGTGGTGTGCAGCACGCCCTTCGGTTTGCCCGTGGAACCGGAAGTATAGAGGATGAACAGCGGATCTTCCGCATTCATGGGCTCGCAGGGGCATTCGGCGGAGACGGCCTCTGCCGCCTCGTGATACCAGACATCGCGGCCCTCGTGCCAGTCGATATCACCACCGGTGCGGCGCACGACCAGCACCTTGTTCACCTCCACGCCCTGGCCGGCAGCGATCTCCACGGCCTTGTCCACATTCGCCTTCAGCGGAATGCGCCGGCCCCCGCGCACGCCCTCGTCCGCCGTGATCACGAAGTGGGATTCGCAGTCCACGATGCGCCCGGCCAGCGAATCCGGCGAGAAGCCGCCGAAGACCACCGAATGGATGGCCCCGATGCGGGCGCAGGCCAGCATGGCGTAGGCGGCCTCGGGGATCATGGGCATGTAGATGGTCACCCGGTCGCCCTTCTTCACGCCATTGGCCTTCAGCACGTTGGCAAAGCGCTGCACGTCCTCGTGCAGCTGCCTGTAAGTGATGGTCTTGTCCTGGTCCGGCTCGTCGCCTTCCCAGATGATGGCCACCTGATCGGCGCGATCGGGCAGGTGACGGTCGATGCAGTTGTGGCAGACGTTGGTGACGCCGTCGTAATACCAGCGGATGTGGACATCCTCGTAGGCATAGGAGACGTCCTTCACCCGGGTATAGGGTTCGAACCAGTCGATGCGCAGGCCCTGCTCGGCCCAGAAGGCCTCGTTCTCCCTGACCGACTTCTCGTAGAGCTCCTCGTATTTCTCCTTGTTGATCCAGGCCCGCCTGGCCCACTCTTCCGGCACCGGATAGACCTTGCTGCTCATGGGATCAGAACCCTCCCCTCTTCTTGCGCGTCTCTGCTTTCAGGTGTCCTTGCCTCTGCAGGCTTGCATGTGGCCAAGGGCTGCGCAGAAAGGCGCGAAAGGACGGCAGCCGCGCCCGCTTCCGCGCAGAAACGACCCCGGGCATTATGCAGCAGCGCACACGGCGCACGCAATGAGTCGGGAGTCGCAGGGGGCAGCCGGCCACGCTGCAGGCGGCGCTGCCCGGATCAGTCTCCCTTCCCGATCGGACGCAGGCGCGTGACGTGCCCCATCTTGCGCCCCGGACGGGCTTCGGCCTTGCCGTAGATGTGAATCACCGTCCCCGGCTCGCCGGCCAGCGCTGCCCAGCGGTGTACCGCCTCGCCCAGCAGGTTTTCCATCTCGCAATCCGCCAGACGCACCGGTTTCGCCAACGGCCAGCCACAGATCGCGCGGATATGCTGCTCGAACTGCGAAACGGAACAGGCCGCCTCCGTCCAGTGGCCGGAGTTGTGCACCCGCGGTGCCATCTCGTTGAAGACGAGCCCCATGTGCCCGCCGCCCCGGCCGCTCATGCCAGATCCCGTCTCTTCCGGCACGGCAAACAGCTCCACCGCCAGCACGCCCACGTAGTCCAGCGCCTCCATGAGCCGCGTGGCCATGCTGCGTGCCTCGGCCGCCGTGGCCGCGTCCACCGGTGCCGGCACGATCGAACGACGCAGGATGCCGCCTTCGTGGATGTTGCGCGGCAGATCGAAGACCTCGATGTGTCCGTCCATCCCCCGTGCGGCAATCACCGAAAGCTCGAAGGAAAACTGCACGAAACTCTCCAGGATGCACGGCACTCCGCCCAGACGTGCATGGGCCGCAGCGGCATCCTCTCCCGGCTGCAGCAGCACCTGACCCTTGCCGTCATAGCCCAGCCGCCGCGTCTTCAGGAGTGCCGGCAGCCCCGTCCTGGCCAGTGCGGCCCCCAGGCTCGCCAGATCCTCCACCGGCGCGAAGGGCGCGGTGGGCACGCCATGAGCAGCCGCAAAGCACTTCTCGTTCAGCCGGTCCTGTGCCACCTCCAGCGCCTTGACGCCAGGCCGCACCGGCACGCGCCCGGCCAGGAACGTTGCCGTCTCGAGCGGCACGTTCTCGAATTCGTAGGTCACCACGTCCACCGATTCGGCAAAGCACGCCAGGGCCGTCTCGTCATCCCAGGTCGCCGCCGTGTGCGCATGGGCAACATCAAAGGCCGGATTGTCTCCCGGCGGTGCGTAGATGTGCGCGCGCAGGCCCAGCCGTGCCGCTGCCATGGCCAGCATGCGCCCCAGCTGCCCGCCGCCGAGTATGCCCACCGTGCTGCCCGGTGCCAGTGGCTCCATGCGCTCGGCCATGCCGCTTTCTCCCCCTGCCGTCTGCTGCCGCAGCCGGCTGGCAGTTCGCCATGCCACCGCCCTGTCAGTCCTCGTCCACCGGAAATTCGGCCACCGCTGCTGTCTGCCGGGCCCGCCACGCGTCCAGCCGCGCCGCCAGGGCGGTATCGGAAAGGGCCAGCACGGCCGCCGCCAGCAGTGCGGCATTGATGGCCCCGGCCTTGCCGATGGCCAGCGTGCCCACCGGGACCCCGCCCGGCATCTGCACGATGGACAACAGCGAATCCTGGCCCGACAACGCCCGGCTCTGGACAGGCACACCGAACACCGGCAGGGGTGTCAGCGCCGCTGTCATGCCCGGCAGATGCGCGGCACCACCGGCACCGGCGATGATCACCTTGAGGCCCCGTTCGCGCGCACGGGTGGCGAAGTCATAGAGCCGCTTGGGCGTGCGATGGGCAGAGACGATACGGGCCTCGTAGGGCACATCCAGCGTCTCCAGCACCTCGCAGGCATGGCGCATGGTCGGCCAGTCCGACTGCGAGCCCATGATCACCGCCACCAGCGGCCGCTTTTCATGCATGCAATTCCCTCCCGCAGCTTCTTCTGCCGTGGCATGACCCGATGCTTCCATGTTGCGCACAACGCGGGCGGATGCAAGCACGCAGGCGTGCGCCGCCCTTCCGCGGCCTCTCGACAAGAGCACATCGATCTGGTATCACCCCGTCCGGACGCAGGGAGGGCTCTTCCTGCGAGAGTGGGTTTTTGCATTTCCGTTCCGGCCTGACAATCGCGTCTTTCCCGGTTTGGGTGGGCTCCTTTGGTCACCATGGGAAACGGTCAATCCGGCAGGCCGGTGGGGATGCAGAGTCCGTCCATCTGATTCAATCCAGGTGTCGAAAGGCAGGTGAACGCAAAGTGCAGGTCATCGTCCGCGACAACAATATCGACCAGGCCCTGAAGGCCCTGAAGAAGAAGATGCAGCGCGAGGGCATCTTCCGCGAGATGAAGCTTCGCGCCTATTACGAGAAGCCCTCCGAGCGCCGCAAGCGCGAGAAGGCGGAGGCCATCCGCCGGGCGCGCAAGCTCTTGCGCAAGAAGCTGCAGCGCGAGGGCCTTCTGCCCAAGGGCGGCAAGAAGGGGCGCTGATCACTATCCCTTGGCGGCAGGGTGCATGGTGTTTGTGTGCCGGTCCCCATGCCGGGGAAGAGGGATATCGCCACAGATATCGTCATAGATTGTCGCAACGATCCGCTCTTTTTTCGGGGAGGATGCCGCAAACAGGCATCCTCCTCTTTTTTCTGGCCGTTCGGAACCACCGGCATGCCCGCCCCTTGATTTTCCGCTCCCTGATGCAGATATGAGGGCCGGCAAAGGGCACCGGAGACGAATGATGGGCACGCAGGAGGAGCTGTCTGCATGCCCGCCACTGCAGTGCTGCCGGCCCGGTGTCGGCAAGGGAAGGCTTCAGGGATCATGAGGGACATGAACAGGGACGAGAACAAGGCGCAGCAGGCCCATCAGCAGGGCCCCGAAAGTCAGGATCGCACCGGCGAAGCGCAGCCGCAGGCTTCCGGCTGGCAGCAGGCGCCGGGCGAGACCGGCAACAACCGGACCAGTCAGACGGCCGCGGAACAGGCGCAGCCGAATCCGGCCTCCGGACGCACATCCGGCGAGGCCACCGATGAAACCGGTGAAAGCCTGCTGGAAACGCTGAAGGCCGAGAACGCGGAACTGAAGGACAAGGTGCTGCGCCTCGCGGCGGAGATGGACAACCTGCGCAAACGCCTCGAGCGGGAGAAGGAGGAGGCGGTGAAATACGCCGCGGCCCAGTTCGCCCGTGACATGCTCTCCGTTGCCGACAACCTCACCCGCGCCCTGCAGGCGGTGCCGGAGGAGAAACGCCAGTCCGGCGACAGCTTCCTCAAGAGCCTGGTCGAGGGCGTGGAGATGACGCTCCGCGAGCTGCTCAACACCTTTGAGCGCCACAACATCCGAAAGATCGAATCCCATGGCCAGAAGTTCGATCCGAATTATCACGAGGCCATGTTCGAGGTCACCGATACCGATGCCGAAACCGGCACGATCGTGCAGGTGATCCAGGAAGGATACACCCATCATGATCGCGTCCTTCGTCCCGCCATGGTGGGCGTGGCGCGCAATGACGGCAATGATCGGGGAAAGGGCGAGGCCACCGCAACCAGAAAGCCGGATCCGGGCAACGGTTGACCACTTGTTCCGCATGACAAAAACAGAAGAATGGCCATTCACGGGCGCATTGGACATGAATGCGCCCGTTTTGCTTGCCGATTCGATCGTCGAGAACCTGGATGGGTTTCCATTATGGCTGAATGGCCAGTCACCTGCCGTGAAGAATACGTTAGTCTGGACATGAGGCTATGACCTCCGGTCTTCGGAAACCGGGGACAACCATCGGAAAGGGTCGGGGGAGAAGGCGCAAGCCGGCAGGGCCGCACCGGGAGCTGTTCGGCACGTTTCCCGGCAAACGGCCGGCAGTGACAGGCAGCAGTCACAGGGACAATCTGCCGAAAAATCTGCCGGCAGCAAACCATGGCCGGAATTCGGCCCGTGGCCACCGGAACACTCTGGGGACGTTTCGGATCTGGAGACATGCTGGAATTGACAGACACCATGCGGACGATGCGGACCAGGCGAAACGGTGTGTCGGAAGTGAGGGGCTGATGAACAGGCACGTGGAGCCGGAGCAGAGCGGCCGTCTTGAGGATTCCATCTACCACCAGCTGAAGCGCGTGGAGCAGCTGGCCGCGGACATTTTTGCCCGCCGTGCCGGCCGCTGTGGTCTCACCCAGCGTCAGTATGCCCTGCTTTCCTCGCTGTCCGAGAACGAGGGGGCCAGCCAGGCCGATCTCGTGCGCCGCACCGGCATTGACCGTTCCACCCTGGCCGATCTGGCCGCGCGCCTGGAAGCCCGTGGTTTTCTCCGCCGCCGCCGCTGCCGGCACGACCGGAGAGCCAACGAACTCTTTCTCACGCCCAGAGGGCGGAAGGCGCTGGATGATCTCGCCCCGCTCATGGCGGAGCTGGACGAGATTCTTCTTTCTGCCCTGCCAGGCGAGCTGGCCGATGCCTTCGTGGAGGCCCTGCGCCTGCTGTCCAGGCAGGAGACGGCCTGGTGTCTCTGCCAGCGGGCCAGTGAACGGGCCTGCCGTCGCAAGACGGCGAGATCGGCCATGGCGCTTGGCACGGATGGCCAGCGCCGCAAACGCCTGCCAGCTCCCCGACATGAGGTGCTCCATCCCTTCACCCGGTTCGCCGGCATCACGCGCTGAGGCCTGGCCATGCATCCCTGCACCGGATCGCCCGTCGAGGATCCGGACCTCCGGTCCGGTCTGCCTGGAACCGACCGCCGGGCGGACGTCATGCACGTCTCGCAAAATCGTGACAATGTGGTAAGTTGCAGCCGGAGGCCTGCGGGAATACACCAGGAAGCAAGGTGAACCCAGGGCCAGTGGAGCCGGTTCCGGAGCATGGGCCTGGTGCCGAGGCAGGGGGAGAACGGACTGCCATGTTCAACTATCTGGCCAATCCCACGCGATTCCTGAAGGTCCAGCAGGTTCTTCAACCTTGGGTCACGGCACTGGCCGTTCTCGTTCTGGGCTATGGTCTCTATCTTGGCCTTTTCGTGGCGCCCCAGGACTATCAGCAGGGCGAGACGGTGCGCATCATGTTCGTGCATGTGCCGGCCTCGTCCATGGCCATGGGCATCTATGTCTTCATGGCCGTGGCCCATGCCGTCGGCTTCATTTTCCGTCATCCGCTGGCCGATGCCGCGGCCAAGGCGGCCGCTCCCATCGGTGCGGTTTTCACCTTCGTCTCGCTGGCCACCGGCTCGCTGTGGGGCAAGCCCATGTGGGGCACCTACTGGGTATGGGATGCACGGCTTACGTCCATGTTCGTGCTCTTCCTCCTCTACCTTGGCTACATCGCCACCTGGCAGGCGGTGGAAGAACCACACCGTGCCTCCCGTATCGCCGGCATTGTGGCCCTGGTGGGCGTGATCAACGTGCCCATCATCAAGTTCTCGGTGGAGTGGTGGAATACGCTGCATCAGCCGGCCTCCCTGCTGCGCGCGGGCGGCCCGGCCATTGACAAGAGCATCCTCGTTCCGCTCCTCTGGAACATGGCCGGTTTCGCCCTGCTTTTCCTGGCCCTGTTTCTCTATGCGCTGCGCGCAGAGATTCTCGCCCGCCGTGTCCGCCAGATGGAGCTGGCACAGGTGAGCCGCTCGGCCTGAATCATGATCGGCCGGAACGGCAGGCCGCGGCAGCGGCGTGTCCCTTTTCTGGTCGCCGATGAAACGGGATGGCACGACATGGATCTGGCAGCCAAGCACGTGGGTTTCGTTCTGGCCGCCTATGCCGTGGCCTTCGTGGCCATTGGCGGCCTCGTGATCGCCATCTGGCTGCGTGCCCGCAGCATTCGCCATCGTCTGGCAGAGCTGGAACGCCTTGGTGCGCCGCGGCGACGACAGCTGGCGGCAGAAGAGGCCAATGCCGCGCCCCCCGCGAACAAGGCTGACGAAACAGGCGAGAATGTCGGGGACACCCGCGAGCTGTCGGCATGAGCGAGCAGAAGAGGGCACCGACATGAACACGGCACCGGAAAGTCATGATGAGATGGCCGGGACACGGAACGGCGCTGCCCCGGAAGGGAAAGAGGGCGCACCGCACAACGGTGGCGTGAAACTCTCTGTTCTCATTCCGCTCATCGTCTTTCTCGTGGTCTCGGCCTTTTTTGTCTGGGGCCTGATCAAGGGCGATCCGCGCAAGATCCCTTCCGTGCTCATCGGCAAACCGGTACCCGCATTCGACCTGCCGCCCCTGCCCGGCGCCACCACGCCGGACGGCAGGCCCGTGCCCGGCCTTTCTGCTGCCGACCTGAAAACTATGCCCGGCATCAAGATGGTGAATTTCTTCGCGTCCTGGTGCGTGGCCTGCCGTCAGGAGCATCCTTTCGTCATGGAGCTGGCCCGCCGCAAGGTCATGCCCATCTACGGCATCGCCTACAAGGATGCCCCGGACAAGTCACTGGCCTGGCTCTCCGAGCTGGGCAACCCTTATGAGCGCATCGGCATGGACAGGAAAGGCCGCGTGGGCATCGACTTCGGGGTCTATGGCATACCCGAGACCTTCTTCATCGATGAAAAGGGCATCATCGTCTACAAGTATATTGGTCCCTTGAGCCCGCGTGCCTGGAAGGAAGAAGTGATGCCGGCCCTGAAGAAGGCCCGCGGGAAACAGGCGGCCGAAAATCCTTCCTGACGGATTGCGCACATTGCCCAGTGCGACGCTTCCGGCAAGAAGATGAAAGAAAGGATTTTCCAGCCTGCTCAACAGGCTGGAAAACTTTTCTTCACATTCGACTCGACAGAGCAGTCCTTCCTCCCTGGCGGACACCCTTGGCAGGCCATCGCCGTTCCGGACCTGCTCCGTCTTTCACGAGTGGATGGCCTTGCCCAGGCTGGCAGCCAGAGCGGCCTCGCGCACCGCTTCCGAGAGCGTCGGATGGGCATGGCAGGTGCGGGCCAGATCCTCAGCCGAGCCCCCAAACTCCATGAGCACGGCAATTTCGTGAATCATCTCGCCGGCCATGGGCCCCACGATGTGCGCGCCCAGCACGCGGTCGGTCTCTGCCTCCGCCAGGATCTTCACGAAGCCGGCCGTGGCGGCCATGGCCCGCGCCCGGCCATTGGCCATGAAGGAGAACTTCCCCACCTTGTATTCCACACCTGCGGCCTTCAGATCGGCCTCCGTGCGCCCCACGGCCGCCACTTCCGGCTGGGTATAGATCACCGCCGGGATCACCTCGGGGTTCACCTCGCCCGGCATTCCGGCCAGGATCTCGGCCACGGCGATACCCTCTTCCTCCGCCTTGTGCGCCAGCATGGGACCGCGGATCACGTCTCCGATGGCATAGATGCCGTCTATGGCTGTCTGGAAACTGTCATCCACGGGGATGAACCCCCGCTCGTCCGTCTCAAGGCCGATGTCCTCCAGTCCCAGCTGCTGCGTGAACGGCCGCCGGCCGATGGCCACCAGCACCTTCTCGGCGCGGATCTCCTCCGCCTCGCCCTTGCCGTCGGCCGATTCCACCGTGAGCACGGCCCCGCCACGCACCTTGCGACAGCCCGTCACCTTGCGCGAGAGGCGGAACACGAAGCCCTGCCTCTTCAGTTCCCGCTGCATGGTCCGGGCCACCTCGTCATCCATGCCGGGGAGAATGCGGTCGAGCGCCTCGATCACCGTCACCTCGGTCCCCAGCCGCCGCCATACCGAGCCCAACTCCAGGCCGATCACCCCGGCCCCGATCACCGCCAGCGATTTCGGCACCTTCGGCAGATCCAGCGCCCCGGTGGAAGAGAGCACCGTTTTTTCGTCGATCTCCACACCCGGCAGCGTCGCCGTCTCCGAACCCGTGGCAATGACGATGGCCTCGCCTTCGATGGTCACCTGCGCCGCATCTGTCGGCGAGATCTGCACCTTGCCCGGTTCCAGGATGCGTCCCACGCCATGATAGGTGTCGATGCCGTTCTTTTTGAACAGGAAAGCGATACCCTTGACGTTGGCCTCCACCACCTTCGCCTTGTGGGCCTGCATGGCGGTCACGTCCACCTTCAGTCGTCCGGTGACGAGGCCCAGATCGGCAAAGGTGTGCACAGCCTCGTGATAGCGCTCCGAGACATGCAGCAGCGCCTTGGAAGGAATGCAGCCCACGTTCAGACAGGTGCCGCCGAAGGTTTCGCGCTTCTCCACCACCGCCACCTTCAGCCCCAGCTGCGCGGCGCGAATGGCGCAGACATACCCGCCCGGGCCACTGCCGATGATGATGACGTCATATTTCTCCGCCATGGCCTTGTTTCCTTCATTGCGCGCGGTCAACCCTGTCCCGGACCGCCAGTTTCCCGACAGCAGGGCACGATCCTGGCCGCAAGCGTCTCAGAGATCCAGGATCAGGCGCTTGGGATCTTCCAGGAATTCCTTCACGCGGACCAGGAAGGTCACCGCCTCGCGCCCGTCCACGATGCGGTGATCATAGGTCAGGGCAAGATACATCATCGGGCGCGCCTGGATGGACCCGTCAGGCATCACCATCGGCCGCTGCTGGATGCGATGCATGCCCAGGATGCCCGATTGCGGCATGTTGAGAATGGGCGTGGACATGAGCGAACCATACACACCACCATTGGTGATGGTGAAGGTACCCCCTTGCATCTCCTCCATCTTCAGGCGGCCGGCCCGCGCTCGCGCCGCGAAGTCGGCAATGCGCTTCTCGATCTCTGCCAGCGACAGGGTATCCGCCTCGCGCACCACCGGCACGACCAGCCCCCGCTCCGTGCCTACGGCCACGCCAATGTGGTAGTAGTTCTTGTAGACGATCTCGTCACCATCCACCTCGGCATTGAGGATCGGGATCTCCTTCAGCGCGTGCGTCACGGCCCGCACGAAGAAGCTCATGAAGCCCAGCTTCACTCCGTGCTTCTTCTGGAAGAGCTCCTTGTAGGCATTGCGCAGGGCGATCACCTCGCTCATGTCCACCTCGTTGAAGGTGGTGAGCATGGCCGCGGTGTTCTGCGCTTCCTTCAGACGCCGGGCGATGGTCAGCCGCAGCCGTGACATTTTCACCCGCTCCTCGCGTGCGGCATCTTCCGGCGGCACCGGCGGTCGCACGGAGACCACCTCTGTCGGTGCAGGCTGCGGCCGCGCCGCCTCGGCCAGATGACGCAGCACGTCTTCCTTGAGAATGCGACCGCCCTTGCCGGTCCCCCGCACCTTGGTGATGTCCACGTTCTTTTCCGCCACCAGGCGACGCACAGCCGGCGAAAGCCGACGATGAATGGCCGCGGCTTCCGCATCGCGCGATTTCGGCGTGCCCTCTGGTGATACGGCTGCCGGCGGCGCGCTCCGCGCTGCCTCCACGCCGGTCGCCTGGCCAGGCGCGGGCGCCGCCACCGTCGTCTCCGCACCGCCTTCCGTTTCGCTGTCTTTCGTCCCGGCCCCGGCGCCTTCCTCGATCAGGCCCAGCACGGCGCCCACCTCCACCGTCTCGCCAGGCTTCACCCGGATCTCCTTCAACACGCCGGAAACGGGGCTTGGCACCTCCAGCGTCACCTTGTCGGTCTCCAGCTCCACCAGGGGCTCGTCGGCCTTCACCACCTCTCCTTCGGCCTTGAACCATTGACCGATGGTGGCCTCGGTGACCGATTCGCCCAGGGTCGGCACACGGATTTCGATCGTCATCTCGTGATCCTCCGGGATCCCAGCGCATGCCCGGGCCCAGCTCGCCGAACCATGAGTGTCTTCGGCGCCTTGCGGCCGGCCATGCGTCCTCGTGTCCTATCGTCTTGCGGTCCCGTCCGGCACACCGGCAGCGCGCCAGGCCCGTCCGGTCAGTCGCTCCGGCGAGAGGGCCTCGTCGATCAGTCGCGCCTGTTCCGCCAGATGCTTGCTCAGAAGCCCCGTGGCCGGCGCCGCGGCCGCCGGCCGCCCCACATAGGCAGGCCGCGTCTGGTGCGCGCCGATGGTGGTGAGCACCCACTCGATGTGCGGCTCCACGAACCACCAGGCGCCCATGTTCCAGGGCTCTTCCTGGCACCACACGAATTCGGCCGTGTCTGGAAAGCGCGAGAGCTCCTGCACCAGCAACCGGTGTGGGAAGGGATAGAGCTGCTCGATGCGCAGGATGTAGATGTCGTCGATGCCGCGCTTCGCGCGTTCCTGGTAGAGGTCGTAGTAGACCTTGCCCGTGCACAGGATCACCCGCCGGATCTCGTGGTCGGGCTTCAGCTTCACTGGCGCGTCCGGCCGCCGCTCGGCGTCATCCGGCAGGGTGCGGCGGAAATGCGTGCCCGGTCCCATTTCCTCCAGGTCGGAAACACACAGGCGATGCCGCAGCAGTGACTTTGGCGTCATCAGGATCAGGGGCTTGCGGAAATCGCGCTTCATCTGCCGTCGGAGGATATGGAAATAGTTGGCCGGCGTGGTGCAGTTGGCCACCTGCATGTTGTCCTCCGCGCACAGCTGCAAGAAACGCTCCAGCCGCG
>CAZNLW010000055.1:0-13575 GCA_964574205.1 uncultured Rhizobiaceae bacterium
CTTTTCGCCACTCATTACCACGAGCTCACCGCCCTGGCCGAGCGCCTCGAGCAGGTGGCCAACGTGACCATGCGTGTGCGCGAGTGGAAGGGGGATGTGATCTTCCTCCACGAGGTGGTGCCTGGCCGTGCCGATCGCTCCTACGGCATTCAGGTGGCACGTCTGGCCGGCCTGCCGAAAGCAGTGATCGCCCGCGCCGAGGACGTGTTGCGCCTGCTCGAGGAAGGCAATGCAGGGGCGGCCACCCGCCAGCTGCTGGAGGATCTTCCCCTGTTTGCCGCCGCCGCCCGCACCCGGTCCGGCCAGGAGAATGGTGCGTCGGCAACGACTGAAGGCAAACAGGCCGCAGCAGCCGCTCTTGCCCCCGGGGCCCTTGCCGTCATCGAGATGCTGAAGACCCTGAATCCGGACGACCTCAGTCCGCGCCAGGCCCTGGATGCGCTCTATGAGCTGAAGGCAAAACTTGATATGGGAGAATGAGGAGGAACACAAGCCTCCGCCGATTGCCGCCCAAACAGCCCTGAAGGCCAGGAGAAGCATGCCGGAAACGAACAGCGTCCTCGTGGACCCTGCCACCATCGACTGGAACAGACCTGCGGCCCTGGGTCAGGCTGTGGAAGACCTGGCCGATCGCCTTTCCGAGGAACACGGCACCAGCTCGTCCGCCTTTCGCCGGGGGTTGCTGGCCGGCTGCAGGGAGATCGTGCGCCAGTCGCGACGGCATGCCGAGGAAAGGCTGCTGAAGACGCGAAAGGGACTGGACTGTGCCCGCTACCTTGCCGAGGTGCAGGACGAGCTGGTCACCGCCCTCTATCAGCTGGCGGCCACGCGTCTCTATCCGGCCATCAATCCCACGGCCGCCGAGCGCGTCGCCGTCATCGCCGTGGGCGGCTACGGCCGTGGCACCCTGGCCCCGGGATCGGACATCGATCTGCTCTTCGTGCTGCCGTTCCGCAAGTCTTCCTGGGGCGAACAGGTTGCCGAGTTCCTGCTCTACATGCTCTGGGACCTGGGCTTCAAGGTGGGCCACTCCACCCGCACCGTGGACGAATGCATCCGCCTTTCGCACGAGGACAACACCATTCTCACGGCCACGCTGGAGGCCCGCTACATCTGTGGCGACGAGCGTCTCTACGCCGATCTGGTGAAACGTTTCCGCAAGGAGGTGGTGGCCCGGGATCCCGCCGGCTTCATCGCCCACAAGCTGGCCGAGCGCGACGAGCGCCACAGGCGCCATGGCGAAAGCCGCTACCTGGTGGAACCGGACGTGAAGGAAGGCAAGGGCGGCCTGCGCGACCTGCATACCCTGTTCTGGATCGGCAAGTATCTGTATGGCGTGCAGGATGTCGCGGGTCTGGTGGATCATGGCGTCTTCACCAGAGGCGAGCTGCGCCGTTTCCTGCGCGCCGAGGACTTCTTCTGGGCCGTGCGCTGCCACATGCACTTCATTGCCGGCCGGGGAGACGACAAGCTCTCCTTCGACATGCAGCCCAAGGTGGCCGAGCGGATGGGCTACCGGGCGGCGGGCCGCCTGAAGCACGTGGAGCGTTTCATGCGCCACTACTTCCTCCATGCCAAGGAGGTGGGCGACCTCACCGGGATCTTCTGCGCGGTGCTGGAGGAGCAGCAGATGAAGCCCGCCCCGCGCCTGTCGCGTTTCATCTCCGGCTTCCTCCGGCGCGGCGAGAACCGCGAATTGCCCGATCATCCCGGTTTCCGGCTGGAGAACGGCCGCCTGGCCGTGAAGGACGCCGAGGTTTTCCGCAAGGACCCGGTAAACCTGCTGCGCCTCTTTGCCGTGGCCGACGAGCTGGACGTGAGCATCCACCCGCGCACACTCACCCTGGTGCGCCGTTCGCTCAGGCTCATTGACGACACTGTGCGCAACGATCCGGAGGCCAATGCCATCTTCCTGAAGCTGCTGTGTGATTCCCGGGATCCGGAATCGGCCCTCCGCAAGCTCAACGAGGCGGATGTCCTGGGCCGTTTCATACCGGATTTCGGCCGCATCGTGGCGCTCATGCAGTTCAACATGTATCACCACTTCACGGTGGACGAGCACCTGATCCGCACCGTTGGCTGGCTGGCCCGCATCGATCGCGGCGAGCTCGAGAAGGAGCACCCTCTCTCCACCGAGGTGATTCGCAAGATCCGGAACCGCCGCGCGCTCTACGTGGCGGCCTTCCTGCACGATATCGCCAAGGGCCGTCCCGAGAGCCATTCCATTGCCGGCGAGCGCATTGCGCGAAAGCTCTGCCCGCGTCTCGGCCTCTCCCACGCGGAGACGGAAACGGTGGCCTGGCTGGTGCGCCATCACCTGCTCATGAGCGAGACATCGCAGATGCGCGATCTTTCCGACTTCAAGACCATCCTCGATTTCGCCGAGGTGGTGCAGAGCCCGGAACGGCTGCGCCTGCTGCTGATTCTCACCGTGGTGGACATCCGCGCCGTCGGTCCGGGGGTGTGGAACGGCTGGAAGGGGCAGCTGCTGCGCACCCTCTATCACGAAACGGAACCGGTGGTCTCCGGCGGCCATGCCTCCGTGCCCCTCAGGCAGCGGGTGGCGACCGCCCAGGCCGCCTTTGCCGAGCGCATCGGATGGCCGCAGGAGAAGCTCGCATCCTACTTCCGGCGCCACTACGATCCCTACTGGATCACCACCGACACCGAGCATCAGCTGCGCCATGCACGGCTCATCGAGCGGGCCGAGAGCGAAGGCGAGAAGATTGCCATCGACATTCACACCGATGCCTTCACGGCGATTACCGAGATCACCATCTACACGCCCGACCATCCGCACCTGCTGGGCATGCTCACCGGCGCCTGCGCGGCCGCGGGCGCCAACATTGCCGGCGCCAAGATCTTCACCACGGCCAATGGCTGGGCGCTGGATACCATTCTCCTTCAGCGCCAGTTCCAGGACGACGAGGACGAACTGCGCCGCGCCCGCCGCGTGGCCGAAACCATCCGCAAGGCGCTCACCGGCGAGATCCACCTCGCTCGTCTCCTGGCCGAGAAGCCGAAGGAGCCCACCAGTCGGGCACGGGCCTTCCATGTGGCGCCACAGGTGGTCATCGACAACGATTCATCCAATCGCTTCACCATCATCGAGGTGGCCGGCAAGGACCGGATCGGCCTGCTCCACGAGCTCACCACGGCATTGTTCGATCTCAACCTGAACATCGTCTCCGCCCACATCGCCACCTATGGCGAACGGGCCGTGGATGTCTTCTATGTCACCGATCTCACCGGGGCGAAGATCACGTCCGCCGCCCGTCGCGAGACCATCCGCAAGGCGTTGATGAAGGTGCTTGGCGAAGACGAAAACGGCAACGAGGGCGAAGGATCCGGAAAAAGATCGGCCAGCGGCCATCGTTCTGCCGCGGAATAGGGGCAGAGGATTCGGCTGAACGCACGGCAGGGCTTGCATCGGGCCATGAACGAACCGGCAGCCTTTCCTGAGACCGCGGTCGTGCCGGCACGCGAGCCCGGGGAAGGGTTGGTCGCCTTGAGGGGGGCAGGTCACATGTCGCTGCTGCGATCGGCGATCACGGTGGGAGGGTTCACGCTCGTTTCGCGCATCCTGGGTTTCGTGCGCGATGTTCTGCTGGCGGCCATGCTCGGCGCCGGACCGGTAGCCGAAGCCTTTGTCGTGGCCTTTCGCCTGCCCAATCTGTTTCGCCGCTTCTTTGGCGAGGGCGCCTTCAATTCGGCCTTCGTGCCGCTGTTCGCCAAGCGGCTGGAGGGTGAAGGCGAAAACGCCGCCCGCCGCTTCGCCGAGGAGGCCCTGGCCTGGCTGCTGTTCGCCCTGTTGCTGTTCACGGCCGTGGCCGAGGCCGTCATGCCGCTGCTCGTGTGGATTCTTGCCCCCGGTTTCACGGCCGATTCCGAAAAGTTCGATCTCGCGGTGCTCCTCACCCGCATCGCCTTTCCCTATCTCCTCTGCATGTCGCTGGTGGCGCTCCTCAGCGGTGTGCTCAACTCCCTGCAGCGCTTTGCCGCCGCGGCTGCCGCGCCCATTCTGCTCAACATCGTGCTCATTGCTGCCCTGGCCCTGGCCTGGCTCCTGGGTTGGCAGGGATCGCCACAGGCAGGCATCACCCTCGCCATCGGCGTCTCGCTTGCGGGCTTCCTGCAGCTCGTCCTGCTCTGGGGGGCTGCCGCCCGGGCCGGTTTCGCCCTGAAGATCCGCCGCCCACGCCCCGGACCGGCCATGAAGCGTCTTCTCGTGCTGGGCATTCCCGGGGTCATTGCCGGCGGCATCACTCAGCTCAACCTGGTCATCTCCACCATCATGGCCTCCTGGCAGGAGGGAGCACCTGCCTGGCTCTATTATGCCGATCGCATCTACCAGCTTCCCCTGGGATTGATCGGCGTGGCCATCGGCATCGTGCTGCTGCCGGACATCGCCCGCCGCCTGCGGGCCGGCGACGAGACCGGTGTGCATGCCGCCCAGAACCGGGCGCTGGAGTTCGCGCTCCTGTTTGCCGTGCCCTCGGCCATAGCGCTCATGGCCATGCCGCATCCCGTGGTGCAGGTGCTCTTCGAGCGCGGCGCCTTCACGCCCGCCGACACGCGCGCCACGGCCCTGGCCCTGGCCGCCTTTGCCGCGGGGCTGCCGGCCTATGTGATGATCAAGGTCTTCTCGCCCGGCTATTTCGCCCGCGAGGACACGAAGACACCCATGATCTATGCCGGCATTTCCGTGGCCGTGAACATCGCCGGCGCCCTCATCCTCTTTCCCTGGCTGAAGCACGTGGGCATCGCGCTGGCCACCGCGGGTGCCGCCTGGGTGAACGCCTGGCTGCTCGCGCGCACCCTGCAGCGCCGGGGGGCCTGGCAGACGGACGCCCGCCTGCGCCGCCACCTGTGGGGCATCCTGTTTTCCGCCCTCGTCATGGGCGGGGTGCTGCTGCTGGCGATGCAGGGAATTGGTGCCTTCTTCGCGCCGGAATTCCTTTTTCTCTTCCGTCTGGGCCTTCTGGCCGGACTGGTGCTCATCGGCATTGTGGTCTATTTCGGAATGACCTGGCTTCTTGGCGTCATCGATCGTGCAACCCTGCGGCAGGCCCTGAAGAGACAGCCCCAAGGGGCGGAAAGGCAGCAGACATGAGCGACTTCGACACTCTCACACCCGAGGCGGACTCCGACGACATCCCGTTCCGGGCTGCCATCGTGCCGGTCACGCCGCTCATGCAGAACTGCACCATCCTTGTATGCAACATCACCAATCGCGCTGCCATCGTGGATCCGGGCGGCGATGTGCCGGTGATCCTGAAGTCGCTCGAGGACCTGAAGGCCGAGCCGGAGGCCATCTGGCTCACGCATGGTCATTTCGACCACGTTGGCGGTGCTGCCGATCTGAAGGAAAGGCTGGGCGTGCCCGTGCTGGGACCACATCGCGATGACGAATGGCTGGTCACGAACGTGGAGGCGCAGGCAGAGATGTTCGGTGTACCCGGCGGCCACAGTGTCACGCCGGACCGCTGGCTCGGGGAAGGGGACCGGGTCACTTTCGGCGAGCATGCCTTCGAGGTCTGGCACTGTCCGGGGCATACGCCAGGCCATGTGCTCTTTGTCAATCGCGCGGCTGGTGCCGGCCTCTTCGGTGACGTGCTCTTCCGCGGTTCCATTGGCCGCACGGACTTTCCGCGCAGCGATCATGGGCAGCTCATGCGTTGCATCCGGGAGAGGATTCTTTCCCTGCCGGACGATTTCGAGTTCATCCCCGGCCACGGTCCGCCCTCCACCATCGGCGAGGAACGAGTGAACAACCCTTTCCTCCAGCAGCTGCACTGATGGCCAGGTGACCGAACCCAGCCGAACGGATCGGCACGACGGTCGGGACGAGATCCCATGGGCGACAGACGCAAGGAGCGGAAACAGGTGCAGACAGATCTGCCGCGCCCCCATCCGCGGCATCGGCAGCGTCTGGCCGGCATCCTTACGCCCGAGGACGCCGAGCTTTGGGCCCGTGTGGCGGCCAGCATGGATGCCCGCCTGCCGGACAAGCCCTCACCGGAGGAATTCCGCCGCCTTGTCGAGGAGGCCCTGCATCCGGCCGCCAGGGGTGGACAGGCGACGAAAGGGCACAATCCTTCGCCACTGGCCAGTCACCGGCGTGGCCTGAAGGAAACGGCCACCTGTGCTCCGGCTCGGAAACCTGCCACCGGCGGCCGGCCTGTCCGGAAGCCTGTGTCCCGCTCCGTACCGCCCCCGCCGGCGCCACCGCCTCCGCCACCGGAGGGCACGCTGGACCGCCGCACCCGCCAGCGCATGATGCGCGGCCAGGTGGAGATCGAGGCGCGGCTGGATCTGCATGGCCACGGCCTGGAGCTGGCCCATGAGCGCCTGCGCCAGTTCATCGTTTCCTGCCGGGCCCGTGGCCTGCGCACGGTGCTCGTCATCACCGGCAAGGGCGCCGCTCCCTACACGCGCCATACCCTGCATGGCCGCGATCACTGGCACGCGCCGGAACGCAAGGGGCAGCTGCGCCAGATGCTGCCGCGCTGGCTGGCCGCGCCGGATCTCGCCCCGCACGTGGCCGGCTTTCAACCGGCCCATCCGCGTCATGGCGGCGGTGGCGCCTTCTATGTCCGCCTGCGCCGCCGCGACCGCGGTTCGGCCGGCTGAGCACCGGCACATCCGCAGTGCCTGGCGAAAGGACGCAATCGCCTGCCTGCGCCTGCACGCCTGGAGATTCCGGACGACGGGGCGAACGAATGGAGAATGGCGCACCCGAGAGGATTTGAACCTCTGACCCCTGCCTTCGGAGGGCAGTGCTCTATCCAGCTGAGCTACGGGTGCGCATGCGACAGCGGCCTTGGCTGATGAACCGCCCGCTCATCATATAGCCAAGCCGGCCCTGCCATGCAATGCCTGGCGTCGCAGACCTGTCCCCATCGGCTCCGGAGACAGGCGTTTTAGGCTGCCGCCAATTGGCGCGCATCGCGGATCGCGTCATCGATGGCCCGCGCCAGCTTGTCCACCATTTCCGTCATGTGATGCTCTTCCATGATGAACGGTGGTGCCAGCAGCACGTGATCGCCGGAGAATCGATCGCGCGTGCCCCCCATGGGATAGCAGATCAGGCCATGCTCCATGGCCTTCACCTTGATGCGGGCGGCAATCTTCCATGAGGCGGGAAAAGGTTCCTTGGTCTCGCGGTCGGCCACCACCTCCAGCCCGCGGAACATGGCCCGCCCGCGAATGTCGCCAATGTGCGGATGATCGCCGAAGCGTTCCACGAGCATCCGGCAAAGCCGCTCGCCCATGGCGGCGGAGCGCTCCACCAGCCCGCTTTCGTCGAACACCTTCAGCACCGCCGCGCCCGCCGCGCAGGCCGTGGCATGGCCCACATAGGTGTGCCCGTGGGCGAAGGCGCCGGATTTCCTCTCGATCTCGGCCACGATCTCCTCGCGCACCATCATGGCCCCGATGGGCTGGTAGCCCCCGCCCAGCCCCTTGGCCAGGGTGATGATGTCGGGCACGATGCCGTCCTGCTCGAAGGCGAACAGTGTGCCGCAGCGGCCCATGCCGCACATCACCTCGTCGATGATGAGCAGCACGCCATATTTGTCACAGATCTCGCGAATGGTCCTGAAGTAGCCCGGCGTCGGCGGCACCGCACCCAGCGTGGCGCCCACGACCGTCTCGGCAATGAAGGCGAAGACCCGTTCCGGTCCGATGTCCAGGATGGCATCCTCCAGGGCCCCCGCCACCCGCCGGGTATAGTCTGCCTGCGATTCGTCCGGGCGGCGCCAGCGATATTCGTAGCAGGGCACGATCTTGCGTGCCGTGGGCATGAACAGGGGCGCAAAGGGATTGGGCGAGGGATGCGGGCCGCCAAGAATCGGCGTGCGCCCGGAAATGGACATGCAGCCGATGGTGGAGCCATGATAGCTCTGCCGCCGCGAGATGATGTGATCCCGCGTGGCCTCGCCGCGCTCGATCTGGATCTGTCGCGCCAGCTTGATGGCCGCTTCGTTGGCCTCGGAGCCGCCGGAGAGAAAGTAGACGCGCCATTCTCCGCCCGGCGCCTTTGCCGAGAGCATGTCGGCCAGCTCCTCGGCGGGATCGTTGGTGAAGAAGGCCGTGTGCGCAAAGGGCATGCGGTCCAGCTGGCGCTTGATGGCCGCGATCACCGCCGGGTGTCCATGGCCCAGGCAGGACACGGCCGCGCCGCCGGAAGCATCCAGATAGGCCTTGCCTTCGGAATCGTAGATGTAGACACCCTCTGCCCGCACGGCGCGGGGCAGGGTGGCATTCAACGTCCTGTGCAGGACATGGGAGTGCGGCGGGACGGGAACGGGCATGGCTGTTGACCTCGCAGCAAAGCCTGTCCGAAAATCCGATTCCGATCCGGTGTCCCCGTATGTCGAGACTGGAGGGGAGACCGATATCGCCTTCCGTCCGGACAATCGGGGTCCCTGCGACAGATTGTCCTCCATCGGGACGCCTCGCATATAGGCCGCTGGCATCTCTCTGCCAACTGAAAAATGCGCCATGAAGCCACAAGATCCGCCCGTCTCCTGAAACGGCTCCTCAAGGTTGCGGTGGCTGCCAGCCATCCCGCCCGGGCGGTGGCGGTGCACCTGCCACCCCGGCCGGCCGGACGGATCACCGTCGTGGGGGCTGGCAAGGCCGCGGCAGCCATGGCACGCGCCGTGGAGCAGAGCTGGGGCCCGCCGCTTTCCGGTCTTGTCATCGTGCCGGATGGCCATGCCATGCCCTGCCGCTTCATCGAGGTCGTCGAGGCTGCCCATCCCGTGCCGGATGCCCGCGGCGAGGCCGCCAGCCGCCGCCTGTTGGCCATGGCCGAGGCGCTCCGTGAAAAGGATTTTCTGCTGGTCCTTGTCTCGGGAGGAGGATCTGCTCTCATGAGCCTGCCCCAGCCCGGCATCACCATGGCGGACAAGCAGGCGGTCACCCGCGCCCTGCTGCATTGCGGCGCCCCCATTGCCGAGATCAACCGCGTGCGCCGCCATCTCTCGGCCATCAAGGGTGGGCGCCTGGCGGCCGCAGCCTGGCCCGCCCGCACTCTGGCCCTCATCATTTCGGATGTTCCCGGTGACGATCCGGCCATCATTGCCTCCGGCCCCACCGTGAGCGACGGGTCCACGGCCGCAGACGCCCTGGCCACATTGCAACGCTGGCGAATCGCTGTGCCGGATGCCGTGCGCGCCTGCCTGCAGCGCCAGCTGGACAATCCGGCCATCGCCGCCCCCCTGCCGGACGACGTGCGCCTCTCCAGAACCGAATGGTGCATCATGGCCACACCGGCCCACAGCCTCGCTGCCGCTGCGGCGGAGGCCCGCCGGCTGGGCCTGAATGTCATGAATCTGGGCGATCGCATCGAGGGCGAGGCCCGCGAGGTGGCGCGCCGACACGCCCGCCTGGCCGGCCTCGTGGCGTCTGGTGCCCATGCCTTGCGCCCACCGGCCGTCATTCTCTCCGGTGGCGAGCTCACCGTCACGGTCAGGAACCCGCAGGGCCGTGGCGGTCCCAATGGCGAATACGCGCTCGCCCTGGGCCTGGCACTGATCCCCTGGCACGACCCCGGACACACCACCTGCCCCCGTCGGACCATTGTGGCGCTGGCGGCCGACACGGATGGCCGGGACGGTTCGGAAAACAATGCTGGCGCCCTCCTCCGCCCGGACACGCTTGCCCGCGCCCGGGCCTGCGGGGTGAATCCGCGGCAGGCGCTGCAGGAAAATGATTCATGGGCCGTCTTCGCGGCCAGCGGCGATCTGCTGGTGACCGGCCCCACCTTCACGAACGTCAACGACTTCCGGGCCATTCTCGTCACCTGAATGCCGGCTGCATCCCGTCTTCTGCCGCCGCACCGCCCGCCGAAGCCCCTCTGCCAGCATCTGCCCGAGCAGGCGCATGTCGGCATCGCCATGCACGTCCTTGCCGCGCTCTTCGAGAGCGCGCAGCAGGCGGTCAAAGGCATTCCCGTTTTCAGCGGATGGAGGCATGGCCCCTGTGCCCGTGCCGTTCAGTCGCTTCCTGCCGCATAATACTTGCCGGCCAGCCTCGTGTAGGCCTTGCCGGAGCAGGTTCCGCCCTCGATACCTTCCGGCAGCCACAGCCCCGCCTCATTGCCCTTCTGCCAGGCCACACGCGCCACATAGAGTCGTTTGAGCTCGTCATCGAAGAACTTCACATGTTCCGGCAGCCGCAGACGTCCGGCCAGCCGCACGCGCACACCTTCCGCACATCGGTCGAAGACCTGACAGTCCACGATGAATCGGTTGTCCAAGGTGGCCAGCCGGCCGGAACGCAACCGCGTGCGGCGCCTTGGCCAGCGGCGCCGATTGGCAAAACCGCCAGGCGCGCGGGAACCAGCGGGCCGTCTGCGGAAAGGACGCAAAAACCGGACAGTCATGTCGAGAATTGGAAAAAGTCTAGCCTGCACCGCCTGCACGTGCATGCGATCATGCTGCCGATTCCTCTAGAATCCGTTAAGAACGCCATGCGGCGTGGATCCACGAAAACTGTTCTGACATGAGCGTTTACACTTCCCCTTTCGCAAATAATGATATGTTATCAGAGACTCCCAACAAAATAAATATTCTAGTAAACCATAATCGAATATTGATTATTAACCTTTAGTTGCACACAGGTTGTGAAAAAGTGACGAAGGGTTTGTTTTGGTCAAAAGGAAAATATTGATGGAATCGAGGAGTTTTCCTTGAAATACGCGATGTTTGCAGCTATATTGGAAATATCTGATTCTCATGGGCAGGCGGGGGCAGGGGCGAGACGAGACGTGAAAACACTGACGACCCTCCTGGGTGGACTGACAGATTTCCGTTGTGAGGACCAGGGGCGAGAGGCCCTGCGCGTTGCCAGAGATCACTTCGGCCTTGATGATCTCGCCTATCTTCACCTGCGCACGCATCATTTCCTGGCGCAGATACCATACCTCATTCATACCTTTCCCCGCGGCTGGGGTCAGGAGATCCTTTCCGGAGGCCATGCCGGATTGGGTCATGTCCTGCGCGAGGGTGTGAAGCGTGTCACCCCTGTGGACGTGCGCGAACTGGAAGACGAGACGGCAACCGAGATCCTGTCCCTGCCACGCGCGCGCAGGCACATGCTGATGATGCCGATCCATGGCCCGGGGGGCGATGTGGGCATCCTGCTCGCGATGCACGATGCATCAGAGAAGGAATGGCGGACGCTCAGGAGCCATAAGGAACCTCAGCTTCTCCAGTTTGCCGTGCACCTCTTCGAGGCCTTCCGCATCCTGAGCGGCCTGGTGCGCTGCGAACCGACCGAGTTGCTCACGCGCCGCGAGCTGGAATGTCTGCACTGGTGCGCCCAGGGCAAGAGTTACTGGGAGACGGCCGTCATTCTCGGCATTGCCGAGCGCACGGTGAACCATCACATGAAGATGGTGCGCGAGAAACTGCAGGTGCAGACCAACGCCCAGGCCGTGAGCAAGGCCCATGCCCTGGGCCTGGTCATGCCCGAAGAGTGGATGCCTGCCTGGCAACCGAAGTCGAAAAGCACGGCTTGAACGCACCGCAACCGTCCAGACCGCCTGCGAGCGCCCTCACGTTTCCATGGCCCGGGCCAGCAGAGTGGCCACATCCTCGTGTCCGCGCCGGCGCGCCACGTCCAGCGGCGTAAGGCCGTTGGCGTCCTGCACATGTGGATCGGCCCCGGCCTCGAGCAAGACCGCCACGATTTCCGGGTGTCCGCCCCCGGCCGCCCAGTGCAGGGCGCTGCCACCCTTGGCATCCCGGGCGTCTGGTGACGCGCCCTTGGCGAGAAAGGCCTGGACGATGGGTACCTTGCCACGTTTCACGGCCTCCACGAGGTCACGATCGAGCATGCCCGGCTTGCCCGTGTCCCAGCCGGAGACGCCGGCGATCAGCAGCTCGCCGTCCATGACCACCTGCAGCATGGGCTGGTAGTTCTTGGCGAGCGTGTCCACCACATGGGTGCCCTCGCCATATTCCAGCGCCACCTTTTCGGCGGCCTCGGCCAGATCGAACCCCACGATCATCTTGCCCGAAGCCGGAATCACGTAGAAGCGGTGTGCTGCCATGAACACTGCCCTTTCTTCTGCTACCGCCTGGCGCCCTGCGAGAATGCGAAAGCCGGCGCCCTGCCACCATGTGTGGCAGGGCGCTCCCTTCACACGGTTTCTCCTAGCAATCCCGGCAGATCGGTGCACCCGGTCTTTTCGCCGGTCGGGCAGACCATGCCGTTTCTTTCCGTGATCGCGCAGGCCTCAGCGCCGCCGCGGGCGGATACGGATCTCCACGCGCCGGTTCTGGGCCCGGCCTTCCGGCGTGGCATTGGAAGCAATGGGCATGCTTTCGCCCATGCCCCGGGCCTCGATCCGCCGCGGATCCACGCCCTGCGCCTGCAGATAACGCGCCACTGCCAGTGCCCGCCGCTCCGAGAGCCGCTGATTGTAGGCCGCCGAGCCGGTGGAATCGGTATGCCCCGTGATCACCACGTCCGTCTCCGGAAAGCCGTTGAGCACGATGGCCACGGCATTGAGCGTGCGGTAGAATTCGGGTCGGATCTCTGCCTTGTCCACGTCGAAGGTGATATCGCTCGGCATCACCAGACGGATGTCGTTGCCGTCGCGCGCGATGCGCACGCCCGTTCCTTTCAGGCGCCGCCGCAGCTCGGCCTCCTGCTTGTCCATGTAGGCGCCGATTCCCAGCCCGGCGATGCCGCCGACAGCCGCGCCGATAGCCGCGCCCTTGCCGGCATCCCCGGCAATCGCGCCACCGATGGCGCCCACGGCTGCCCCGGCGGCGGCGCCGCCCAGGCCACCGATCACCGTGTTGGCCACTTTCTCCTCGCCCGTGTAGGGATCCGTCGTGCAGCCCGCGAGCAGGGCCGCGCCCAGGGCGGCCATGCCGATCAGTCGCAACATGTGCTTGCGCATCGTCATCATGGGTCCTTGCGCTCCTCGCCAGAGTTCATCGCATCGCCCTTCCAGCCCCCTCGTGCCCCGCATTGCTTTCATCCCTGATCCGCCATTGCGGCGGCATTGTGAAGATGGCGGAAATCGATGGCCGGGGCGTTGGGCAGCATGCCCAGACTTATCTTCCTGCCCAACCCTTCACGCAGGGTTAACGAAGCCTTGCCCGCGACCGGGAAAGCAGGACCGGAAAAAAGGCCGAAATTCCGACTCGACCTATCCATAAGCGCTGCTAATATCCCGCCCATGAAACTGGCGGACTGGCTGAGGAAGACAGGCACGACACAGGTGGAGCTGGCGCGCCGGCTGGGCATCAGCCAGGGGCGCGTCTCCCAGATCATGGCCGGGGCTGCCCCGTCACTAAGGCTGGCGCTGAAGATCGGCGCCGTCACGAAAGGCGAGGTCACACCTGGGGATCTCGCCGCCAGGGAAGATGGAAGCGTCATGAATCTCGAGCCGAATGCCGAGCTGGACACGGTGGACGAGGCCATTGCTGCCATCCGCAACGGCGAGATGGTGGTCGTGGTCGATGACGATGACCGCGAGAACGAAGGCGACCTGATCGCCGCCGCCTCCCTGATCACACCGGAGCAGATGGCCTTCATGATCCGCCACAC
>CAZNLW010000056.1:0-9218 GCA_964574205.1 uncultured Rhizobiaceae bacterium
CTTCTTTGCCTTCCTCGGCCTTGCTGCCTGGTGGCTGGGCCTCTCCTGACCCCCATCCGGAAAAAATTCCGAATGCATCTCCACAACGCTCGACAAATATCCGGACCGGTCCCGCTTCTTGTCGGGACCGCGCGTCAGGCCATGCCTCAATCGTCCTGAACCGACAGCCAGGCCAGGATGTCGTTGATCTCGCCCTCGCCCATGCTGGCGAAGATGGCCGCATCGCGCGGATCGTCATGGATCCGCCCGCCCCGGGCGAAGGCCTGGATCTGGCGCAGCAGATAGGCGCTGTATTGCCCCCTCAGCGCCGGGATGGCGCGGTTGGGATCCCCCTCGCCCGTCTTGCCGTGGCAGCCCGCACACTCCCGGGCATAGACCCGCCCGCCGGCCTCCACGTTGCCCTTCCGCCACAGGGGCACGTTCACCACGAGCTTGGAACGCTGCAGCACCTCCAGCGGATCGAAATTCTCCTTGTCGATCCGGCCCAGACGGCTTGGCAGCTTCAGTCGCGAGAGATAGAGGGAGATGACCTGAACGTCCTCTTCGGGCAACTCGCGCTCCGTGGCATAGGGCTGCATGGGAATGTTGATGCGCCTGCGGGCCTTGAAGGCGCGCAGCTGCCGGGCGATGTAGACCGGATCCAGCCCCGCCAGCCGCGGATAGGTGCCATCCGGCTTGCCCTGCCCCTTGTCGCCATGGCAGGGCGCGCAGGTCATCATGATCTCTTCCGCATAGTCGGGATCATCCTTCCATCTGGACGTGTCTTCCGCCAGCCGTGTCTCCTGCGGCATGTTTTTCGGCAGGCGGTGGGTGATGCCCTTGTGGCAGTCGATGCATGTTCGGCCTTCCTTCAGGGCATCGCCGTGGATACGCGCGGCAAACCGGGCCTGCCGCTTCAGGTCCATGCGCTCGAAGGCGTGGCAGTTGCGGCACGCGCGGGAATCCGTGGCCTTCATGGTCGCCCACACACGTTGCGCCAGCGCAAGCCGCCTGGCCTCGAACTTTTCCGGTGTGTCCATCGTGCCGAGAATGGCATGCCACAGCTCGCGCGCCGCCACCACCTTGCGCACAAGCTTCGGCCCCAGCGCCCTGGGCACGTGGCAATCGGCACATTTCGCCGTCACGCCGGTGCGTGTGTTATAGTGGGTGGACGCCTTGTAGTCGGGCCAGATGTTGTCCCGCATCTCGTGACACGAGATGCAGAAGGACACGGCGTTGGTGGCCTCAAGCCCCTTGTCGAAGGCGATCCAGAACAGGATGCCGGCCACGAACAGGCCAATCCCGGCCAGCACGCTGCGGCGCCCGCACGCGTTTGCCATGATGCCGTTCTCCCTTCCTCCTTGTCCGGCTGGTTTGCCGGGCCACCACATATGCCGAAGGAACCCGGTGCCTGTGTTTGACGGTTGTCAACACCTCTGCTGGCCGCGCCATGCCCTGGCTGCTTGCCAGAAGGCGATGAACACGCCCCGGGACAACCGGACAAAAATTTCGGCAATTGGTCGCAACGCTACAGGGCAGACAGGTCTGCAACATTGACCTTTCTGGCGCCTTTCGCCATCTTCCAGTCATCCGGCATTCATCCGGAGATCCCGCCACAAGGGCATGCAGCACGAGAGGACAGCATGAAGATCCTCGTTCCCGTGAAGAGGGTGGTCGACTACAACGTGCGCATCCGCGTGAAGGCGGATGGCAGCGGCGTTGACCTCGCCAACGTCAAGATGTCCATGAATCCCTTCGACGAGATCGCTGTCGAGGAAGCCGTGCGCCTGAGAGAGGCCGGCAAGGCCGAGGAAATTGTTGTCGTCAGCATCGGCCCGAAAGCGGCCGAACAGACCTTGCGCACGGCCCTGGCCATGGGGGCGGATCGGGCCCTCCTCGTGGAGGAAGACACCTCGCCCGAGCCCTTGGCCGTGGCGAAGATACTGAAGGCCATCGTCGAGAGGGAGTCGCCGCAGCTCGTCATCATGGGCAAGCAGGCCATCGATGATGACTGCAACCAGACCGGCCAGATGCTGGCCGCGCTGCTGGGCTGGGGCCAGGCCACCTTTGCCTCGAAACTGGTGCTCGAGGGTGATCACGCCCTCGTTACGCGCGAGATCGATGGCGGCCTGGAGACCCTGAAAGTGCGGCTGCCCTTCGTGCTCACCACCGACCTGCGCCTGAACGAGCCGCGCTATGCCTCGCTGCCCAACATCATGAAGGCGAAGCGCAAGCCGCTGCAAGTGCTGAAACCCGCAGATCTGGGCGTTGCCGTGGAACGCCATCTCGAGGTGCTGAAGGTAGAGGAGCCCCCCCGGCGCAAGGCCGGCGTGCGGGTGAAAAGTGTCGCCGAGCTTGTGGACCGGCTGAAGAACGAAGCGGGAGTGATCTGACCATGGCCGTGCTGCTCGTTGCCGAACATGACAATGCGGTCCTCAATCCGGCCACGGCCCGGGCGCTGACGGCCGCCCGCGCCCTCGCCGACGAGGTGGACGTGCTGGTCGCCGGCAGGGATTGCCGCGCCGTGGCCGAGGCCGCCGCCCGCCTTGAAGGCGTGCGCAAGGTGCTTCTGGCTGAGGGGGATTCGCTTGCCCATCACCTGGCGGAGAACATGGAGGCCCTCGTCGTGCCGCTCATGGAGCGCTACACGCACATGCTGACGCCCGCCACCACCACGGGCAAGAATTTCGCCCCGCGCGTGGCGGCACGGCTGGACGTGATGCAACTGTCCGACGTCATCGAGGTGATCGACACGGACACCTTCAGACGCCCCATCTATGCCGGCAACGCCATCGAGACCGTTCGCTCCCGCGATGATCGAAAGATCATCACCGTGCGCACCACGGCCTTTGCTGCAACGCCCGCGGGCGAAGCCACGGCGCCCATCGAGGAGATCGCTGCCCCCGGGCCCTCGCCCCTGGCAGCGTTTGTGGCCCGCGAGCTCACCCAATCCGACCGGCCGGATCTCACCCAGGCCCGTATCGTCATCTCCGGCGGCCGCGGCATGGGCAGCAAGGCGGCCTTCGAGATGCTGGAGCGCATCGCCCGCAAGCTGAACGCGGCGGTGGGCGCCTCCCGCGCGGCGGTGGATGCCGGCTATGTGCCCAACGACTACCAGGTGGGCCAGACGGGCAAGGTGGTGGCCCCCGAGCTCTACATCGCCGTTGGCATCTCCGGCGCCATCCAGCATCTCGCCGGCATGAAGGATTCCCGGATCATCGTGGCCATCAACAAGGACGAGGAAGCCCCCATATTCCAGGTGGCCGACTACGGTCTCGTCGCCGATCTTTTCGAGGCCCTGCCCGAACTGGAAAGGGAGCTGGACCGCGTGCTGGGCGACGGGGATCGATAACCCCGAGATCACCGCACAAGCGGCTCGCGGGCACCGGGCCGGGATGGCTGCCTCCCGGTCCGGGCTTCCTCCATCCCCCCTTGCCTCTTTGGCCCTCTTGCTGAATGAGGCCTGCGGATATAGGCTCTCACGGACACGAAACGGTTTGGCGGGATACACGGGAGATGCAGGGCAAGGCCGGGCAGAAAGTCATGAAGATCGGGAAGGTCGGCATCATCGGCGCAGGCCAGATGGGCAGCGGCATCGCCCATGTCGTGGCCCTTGCCGGCTATGACGTGCTGCTCAACGACATTTCCGAGGACATTCTCAAGAATGCCCTGGCCACCATCAATGGCAACATGGCGCGCCAGGTGCGCAAGGGCAAAATCACGGAAGAGGAGCGCACCGCCGCACTGGAGCGCATCCGCCCGGTGATGGACCTCTCGGCCATGGCCGCGTGCGACATCGTCATCGAATCCGCCACCGAGGACGAGGATATCAAGCGCGCCATCTTTGCCGAACTGTGCCCGCACCTGCCGCCGGCCACGCTGATCGGCACCAACACGTCCTCGCTCTCCATCACCCGCCTGGCCGCGGCCACTGACCGGCCGGAGAAGTTCATGGGCGTGCATTTCATGAATCCGGCGCCGCTCATGGAGCTGGTGGAGCTGATACGCGGCATTGCCACCGATGATTCCACCTTCGAGACCTTCAAGGCCTTTGTCACCTCGCTGGGCAAGACGGTGGCCGTGGCCGAGGATTTCCCGGCCTTCATCGTCAACCGCATTCTCCTGCCCATGATCAACGAGGCCATCTACACCCTTTATGAAGGTGTGGGTACGGTGGAAGCCATCGACACGGCCATGAAGCTGGGCGCGCATCACCCCATGGGCCCGCTGGAGCTGGCGGATTTCATCGGCCTTGATACCTGCCTCTCGGTCATGCAGGTGCTCTACGAGGGGCTGGCCGATTCCAAGTATCGCCCCTGCCCGCTGCTGGTGAAGTATGTGGAGGCCGGTTGGCTGGGCCGCAAGACAAAGCGTGGCTTCTATGACTACCGCGGCGAAAAGCCCGTGCCCACGCGCTGAGGTCTCGACCGGGGGCACGGTTCTCCGGTCTGCCAGGCAGGCCGAAAGGCCTTTCTGACCGTTCGACACGTCCGGCAGAATGGCAGGCCTCTCTCCGCCGTTTCAGGAGTCGCATGTGAAGTATAGACAAGGTATTGAGTTGAAAGAACTTTGCGGATGATTGGATGGCTGTGAATCGCAAGGCTCTGACGATGCATCGTCAGAACCTTGCGATTCACTCAAGCCGGAAATGCTGTCCTGCTGGCGCCGGGCCGTGCCCTGAGCCAGCAGGACGCATTGTTTTTTCTGAAGAAAAGGTTTTCCAGCCTGCTCATCAGGCTGGAAAACCTTTCTTCACGTTCGACTCAGGATTCCGGCCACAGCAGGGCCGCCATGGCGCTGCGGATGGGGGCCGGCAGCCGACGGGGGTGGCCCTTGTCATCCACCATCACGGCCGTGACCCGGGCCGTGAACAGCAATGCCTCGTCGCGCAGGATGCGCTGTGCCAGCTCCAGGCGGGCACCGCGAGACTCGATGAGCCGCGTGCGCACCTCCAGCACGTCGTCGATGATCGCCGGCTTTATCCAGTCACAGGTCATTCGCCGCACCACGAAGCCGGCACGACCACCCGTCTCGTTCCAGTGCAGGGCATGGTGATGCACGTTGGCGAAGCGCAGGAAATCCGACCGCCCGCGCTCGCAGAATTTCAGATAGTTGGCGTGATAGACGAAGCCGGAGAAATCCGTGTCCTCGTAATAGACGCGCACGGGCAGCACATGCTCCCGCCCTTCCATGCGCCCGGCCAGATGGGGCCAGCGTTGCGGCGCCGGTGGATGCGCCCGCACGCCTGCCTCCGAGGCCCGCTCGGCGCTTGTCTGTGGCCGGTTTCCGGTTTCTGGCCGTTCCCCGCTCATGGTCCGTCATCCTCCGGCAGCATCTCGCCGAACAGATCCGGCTGCCCGCGCCGGCTGTCCGGTACCCCCAGTCCCAGATGCCGGTAGGCATGGGCTGTCAGCACCCGCCCGCGCGGCGTGCGCGCGATGAACCCACGCTGGATGAGGAACGGTTCGATCACCTCTTCCAGTGCATCGCGAGATTCGGAAAGGGCCGCCGCCAGCGTCTCCACGCCCACCGGCCCGCCACCGAAATTCTCGGCGATGCATCTGAGGTAGCGCCGGTCCAGGGCATCCAGTCCGGCCTCATCCACGTCCATGGCTCTCAGGGCCTTGTCCGCCAGCGTCACATCCACCACGTCCACACCGGCCACGGCCGCAAAGTCGCGCACCCGGCGCAGCAGACGGCCGGCGATGCGCGGCGTGCCCCGGGAGCGCCGGGCGATCTCCCGCGCTCCCTCCTCGACAATGGCCATCCCCAGCACGCGCGCGCCCCGCATGACGATCTGCAGCAGTTCTTCCTCGGTGTAGTATTCGAGCCGGAGAGGAATGCCGAAACGATCCCGCAATGGCGTGGTCAGAAGGCCCGTGCGGGTGGTCGCGCCAATCAGCGTGAATCGCGCCAGCTCGATGCGCACCGAACGGGCTGCCGGCCCCTCGCCGATCACGAGGTCCAGCTGGAAGTCCTCCATGGCCGGATAGAGCACTTCCTCCACCGCCGGATTGAGGCGATGGATCTCGTCGATGAAGAGCACATCCCCCTCTTCCAGATTGGTGAGGATGGCGGCCAGATCCCCGGCCTTGGCGATCACCGGACCGGAAGTGGTGCGGAAATTCACGCCCAGCTCGCGGGCCACGATCTGCGCCAGCGTCGTCTTGCCCAGGCCCGGCGGCCCGGCCAGCAGCACATGATCCAGCGGCTCGCCGCGCTCCCGCGCCGCGCGGATGAAGACGGAGAGATTGGCCTTCACCCGCTCCTGCCCGATGAAATCGGCAAGCTTCAGTGGCCGCAAGGAGGCCTCGATCGCGTCCTCCGGTCTCTTGCTGCCCGTCACGATGCGGCCGGTCATTCCATGATGCCCCAGAGCGTGTCAATCATGCGCGAACCCTCCGGCCATGTTTGGCACAAAACATCGCCCCTGCAAACTGCAGGCGGCCGCCCTGGCCGGAGATCGGCACAAGCCCCTTATTTCAGGCTGGCCAGATAGACGGCGATGGCTCGGATGTCCGCGTCCGGCAGCCTGGAGATGTTCTCCTGGACCATGGCCATGCCACCGGAACTCAGCCGATCATACCCCAGGGCCTCACCGTATTTCAGGGCATTGAAGAGATCATCCACGTCCTTGTAGCGCTTGCCGATCAGCCCGCGAAGGGAGGGAACCGTGCCCTTCTCGGACGGATGCGGCCCGCCTGCCAGCCAGCGCCGCCTGTCCAGGAGCATGATGGGATTGCGCGGCGTGTGGCATTCCCCGCAATGCCCCGGGCCGACAACAAGATAGGCGCCGCGGTTCCACTCTTCGGACTTGCCGGGCACAGGCCGGAAGGGCCGCTTGGGCAATGCCAGCCATTTCCAGAAGGCCAAGGCGAATCGCCCCACGGTGAAGTCCTTCTTCGGCACGCGATTGCGCACCGCCGGCAGGCTCCTCAGGTAGGCGAAAAGATCCAGCAGATCCGTCGTCTTCATCCAGGCATAGGAGGTATAGGGAAAGGCTGGGATGTAGTGCGTGCCCTCCGGCCCCAGCCCCCGGCGCATGGCATTCACGAAATCGATGGGCCGCCAGCGGCCGATGCCTGTTTCGCCATCCGGCGTGATGTTGGGTGGATGCAGCACATCACCCGGCACCTTCAGCGGCCGCCCGCCGGCAGGCAGGTTCACATGCGGGCCGATCCCGCGATGGCAGGAGATGCAGCCCCCCGCCCAGTACATGCGCTCGCCGTTCTTCAGATCCGGCCGGTAGTCCCCGGGCAGCACCGATTCGGGCAACGGCTGCGACAGTTTGAGATAGGCCGTGGCCACGATCATCACGAGCAGCAGCATTGCCGCCACGATGGACCACAGGATCGGATGCCGGCTGATGGCTTTTGCCATGTCCGTTCTCCAGCTGCGCCCGTATTCTCGCCCCTCCACCTCGCGGAATGGGCTTTCCGCTTCCGGTTGTCAAGGCACGCGGGAGAGGCCCGCCGTCCGTCAGAAAAACAGAAGGGCCGCGCCGACGGATCTGCTGGCCCCCGGCCACCCGTCGCGCGACCCCCGCATCCCCGCTCGGGGATGCCCCGTCAGGGGCAAGCGTTTTCTGCCCCCGTTTCCGTCAACGACCAGCTGTCGCCCTGTGATCACTTCTTGGGCATGCGGAATTTCTTGTGGCAGGCCTTGCAGCCCTCGCCACCAAGGGCCATCACGGCCTTGCCGAGAGCATTCCTGTCACCGGCCTTCTCGATGGCCATGGCCAGCTCGATGGACTTGTCGAAGAGAGCGTCGAACTCGTCTTTCATCATCCAGATCTCGGGCTTGGCCCGCGTTTCACCCTTGTCAGACCCCTCGGGGAAGTTGGCCTTGGCCTTCTTGAGCGCCTCGGCGATGGCCTTGGCATTCGCCTTCACCGTGGCGGCGTCAAAGGCCACCTCGCCCTTCACCATGCCCACCAGCGGCTTGAAGGCCTTCTTCGCCGCCTTCATGGCTGCCTGGCGCTCGGCCACTGGGCCCTCCTTCATCATCTTCTCGCCCTTCATGTGACCGCCGGCCATGGCCCCGGCGGCAACACCCGTCACCCCGGCCATGACAATGGCTGCGGCAGCAATCTTCCCGATCTTCGTCATTGTCGTCCTCTTCTCTTGGATCCGCTTTCGAATGTCTTCCGTATGTCCCGCGGTCCTGTCACGCCCGCAGAGCTCGCCCTCCGGATGGGGGTTCGGGCGCCACAGGGTTCGGCAATGGGCTCGCGAAAGCGAGCAATCGCTCTATCAGGGAAGCGAGGAAGCACCCTGACAAGTGAGACTTAGCATAATTCTAATTCCAGACAATAGAGCAGAGGAACGCACCACAGTCGATGGAGATCACGTTCTCGTGAGAAGAGAGTCGATATTGCAAACGACCGTCCACTCCGCGACTCATGATTTCGCCATTCTCGCAGAAGACCCTGAAGCCTGCCGGGAAGAAAGGCCATGCATGTCAGATCTGCTGGTCGAGCCGGGCCCTCAGCGCCTTTAGTGCATCCCTCGCTGCCGGCAGCAGGGGATAGATGGCGAGCACCCGCTCATAGGCCGCCTTCGCCTCTTTTGGCCGTTTCAGTTCCTGCAGGATGGCCGCCTTGGTCATCAGGGCCTCGAAATGCCTGGGCTCGCTGGCCAGGGCCCGGTTCAGATCGGCCAGCGCTCCCTCCAGATCATCCTCCAGAAAACGTGCCAGCCCCCGCCGGTACCATCCTTCGGCAAAGTTCGGCCATCGTGCCGTCACGAGATCCAGCAGATGACGGGCAATGCCGGTCTGCCCCGCCTTCAGCGCCCGCTCCGCCTGCATCATCAAGACCTTTGCACTGGCGCTTTCCGGCTCGGCCAGCAGCTTGCGGATGCTGTCGGCAACAAGGGCCGCCGTCTTCTCGTCCTCTGCCAGATACAACCGCGCAAAGAGCCCATCCAGAAGATCGGCACGCTGCCGCGCCCCTTCCGGCTGGCCGGTTCTGTCGTTTCCGGCATTGCCGATGATCGGATGCGCCGCCGGAGACGGCGGTCGCGCCGACTCTCCGGCAGCCTGCGCCGGTGCAATTGTCAGCAGAACGGCCAGCCCCAGCATCAGGGCCGGAACGTCCCGCCCGCAACCGGCACGGCACGGGAAGAGCCGAGAAAGCATCTTTCGCATCTGCTGCCACATGCGGCCAAGCATAGACATTTTCCTCTCCGGGAGGAAGTCGCGGCACATGAAAACGCGGCAAGACGCCATGGGTCCACGAA
>CAZNLW010000056.1:9318-13212 GCA_964574205.1 uncultured Rhizobiaceae bacterium
CATGGGTCCACGAAAAGGAAAACCGCGGCCGCCGCAACCGGCATCCTCACGCCGGCGCCTTGTTATCCGTTTCGGCCAGCAGCACCTGGAGGCGATCCCCCAGACATTCGGCCCGCTCCGCCACAGCCGCCTCGGCCTCCCGCGCCAGCGCCTCCAGCGTCTTCGCGTCCAGAGACTGGCGCGCCAGCGGAAGAAACTCCTCCTCCTCCATCATCAGGTGATACTTGATCCGCGCAATCAGGTTGCGCGCCATGGCCAGGAAGGTATCGCGCGAAACCTCCACCTCCATCAGGATGGAATCCAGCGCCTGCTGTGCATTGGCCAGCTGTTCGCCCATCTTCAGATGCTCACGCTCGATGATGCCGACACGTTTCCGCATTTCGGGGCTCACCTTCGCCAGCCTGGCCTCCAGCAGCGCCTCCTTGGGATGGTGGCAGGCCGCGGGCCAGGAAAGCATCACGTCCAGAATATCGCGGACGAGGTCGAAATCCGGTCGCTCACCCTTCTCGAAGATGTCCAGCTCCCTTTCCAACCGCGCCAGCAGGCGGGACATGATGCGGTGCTCGGCATGAATGAGATCGACAATATCGGCCATGCGGTTCTCCCTCCCTTGTGAACGAAGTGTAAGGGAGAGCTGACGGGCAAGGCAAGTCACGCCTGGCCGACAGGGATCGGGCCAGACCTTCAACCGCGGCGTGCAAACCTTTACCCACCCATCAATCCGGCGCTCTTCAGCCCCGTGATCACGAACTGCACGGCCAGCGCGGCCAGGATCATGCCCAGGATTCGCGAGATGGCCCTGGTGGCCGTGTTGCTGAGCAGATGGCCGAAACGCGCCACGAGCAGGAACGTGGCCAGCGTCACCAGCAACACGAAGACGAGAATGCCGATCACCGCTGCCTGCTGCCAGGGATGGCCGGCATGGCTGTCCATCAGCAGAATCACCGAGGTGATCGCGCCGGGTCCGGCAATGAGCGGGATCCCGAGGGGAAAGACCCACAGGTCCTCCGCCGCCTCGTCATCCACGTGCCCGGCCTCCTGGGCGGCGTCCTCCACGTTCTTGCGACGCCGCTCGCTGCGCTTCTCGAAGAGCATTTCCAGGGCCATGACGAACAGCAGGATGCCACCGGCGATGCGAAAGGCCGGCAACGAGATGCCCATGAAGGCGAGAACCGATTCGCCAAGCAGGGCGAAGACGAGCAACACGCCGAAAGCGAGCAGGACTGAACGGATGGCGACCATCCGCCGCGCTGCCGGCGACATCTGCGCCGTGAGCGCCGCGAACACGGGCACCAGCCCCAGGGGATCGATGATCACGAACAGCGTGGCAAAGGCCGGGGCCACGAGGTTGCTCCACCACAGATCCATGGCCCCTCGTCCTCAACTCACCGACACATCCCGCCGCGCGGCCCGCAGCGAAACGGCATAGCCCGCGAGCACATCCATCAGGCACACGATCACGAGAACAAGAAACGGCGGATTGCCTGCCTCAGGCACCAGCAGGAACTCGACCAGCGCCAGTATGAACACGCCCGTGGACAGGATGTGATCGAGAATGGTCACGTTGCCGGCCCCCGTGCTCTTGAGCATTTCCAGAAACAGCACCACGAGCGCGGCGATGATCAGCACATCCGCCACGGTGAGCTCCAGCAGCGCGCCGGAAGGCATGGGAAACAGCACCAGCCGCGTGGGCAGGTCGATGCCCGGCAGCCAGAAGATCACATTGTAGGCCACCAGCACGAAGGCCAGCAGCGGTATGGCGGCAATCACGCGCATGACCGAACAGGCCCCCGCTGCATGCTCCCCTGTCACCGGCCGCAAACACATGGCAGGCGGCCGGCATCCCCTGCAGCAATGTGCAGCAAAGTCTGCCACCAGGCAAGCGCAAAGACATCCCCACCGGGCCTGTCATGCAAGTCCGGTGCAGGGGATGTCCTTGCAGATTCGTGATACGGGCCCTGAAGGCCGGAAAGGCGTGCCGGCAGAAAGCCGCCATCAGTTGTCGGCAGCCACCACCGTCACCTCCTGATCGGCATTGAAGGCGGCCAGGCCGGCAGCAGCGCCCACGGCCAGCGTGCAGGCAATCAAGGCAAAAAGAATGGAGCGCAAGAAGCGCGCATCCGGCTGAACAGCATGCATGGCAGAATCGGCTCCCCTGTGTTTCTCCCCCTCGAGGTCAGCGGAATCGCCATGCAACGTTATCATTGTCATGATTAATGCCCCCTGAACAGAATCATGATTTTTGCAGTGGTTGCGGCGGCAGCTTAAAGCACATGCGGTGCCAAAGGCCAAGTCCCGCGCAGCCCCGGCGCGCGCATGCGGCAGAGCCGAATTGTCGCACCCCCCACGCCGGGAGCACATGCGCCCTGCCCGCCTCTGCCTTCAGGCAGGCTGCCTACGCCCAGGAACGAATGTCCACAAAATGGCCAGCAATGGCCGCCGCTGCCGCCATGGCCGGCGAGACCAGATGCGTGCGCCCCTTGTAGCCCTGCCGTCCCTCGAAATTGCGGTTGGAGGTGGAGGCACAGCGCTCACCGGGTGCCAGACGATCGGCATTCATGGCCAGACACATGGAGCAGCCGGGCTCGCGCCATTCGAAACCGGCATCCCGGAACACCTTGTCCAGCCCTTCGGCTTCGGCCTGCTGCTTCACCAGGCCGGATCCGGGCACCACCATGGCCTTCACCCGCTCATCCACCTTCTTGCCGCGCACGATTTCGGCCGCCGCCCTCAGGTCCTCGATGCGGCCGTTGGTGCACGAGCCAATGAACACCCGGTCGATGGTGATGTCGGTCATCTTCTGCCCCGGCTTCAGCCCCATGTATTCCAGCTTGCGCTCCACCATGGCGCGCCGCTCCGGATCCTCGATCTCGGCCGGATCCGGCACCCGCCCGCTGATGGAGACCACGTCTTCCGGGCTCGTGCCCCAGGTCACCAGGGGCGGCAGGTTGGCAGCATCCAGCTCCACCTCCTTGTCAAAGACGGCATCGGGATCGCTCTTCAGCGTGCGCCAGTAGGCCACGGCCCTTTCCCACATCTCGCCCTTGGGGGCCATGGGCCGATCATGAAAGTATGCGATGGTCTTCTCGTCCGGGGCGATGAGCCCGGCACGGGCACCGGCCTCGATGGACATGTTGCACACCGTCATGCGGCCCTCGATGGACATCTCCTCGAACACCTCGCCGGCATACTCGATGACATGACCGGTGCCGCCGGCGGTGCCGATCTCGCCGATGATGGCGAGGATCACGTCCTTTGGCGTAACGCCATCGGGCAGCGAGCCGCGCACCCACACGCGCATGTTCTTTGCCTTCTTCTGGATCAGCGTCTGCGTCGCCAGCACGTGCTCCACCTCCGAGGTGCCGATGCCATGCGCCAGCGCGCCGAAAGCGCCGTGGGTGGAGGTGTGGGAGTCGCCGCAGACGATGGTGGTGCCAGGCAGCGTGAAGCCCTGCTCCGGGCCAACCACGTGCACGATGCCCTGGCGCGGATCATGCTCGTCGAAGTAGGTGATGCCGAACTCCGCGCAGTTCTTCGCCAATGTCTCTATCTGCAGTTTCGATTCCGGGTCGTCGATGCCCTTGCTGCGGTCGGTGGTCGGCACGTTGTGATCCACCACCGCCAACGTCTTTTCCGGATGGCGCACCGTGCGCCCGGCTTGCCGCAGCCCCTCGAACGCCTGCGGGCTGGTAACCTCGTGGATCAGGTGCCGGTCGATCCAGATGAGCGAGGAGCCGTCCTCGTTGGTCTCGATGACATGGGCGTCCCAGATCTTGTCATACAGCGTCTTGCCGGGCATGGTCTCGATCCGATGCTAGCTTTCTCGCACGAAGGGCCGGACATCGGCATGCCCGGCCCCGTGTCCCTGCCCGACCTGCTCGACAGACTCCGCGA
>CAZNLW010000057.1:0-13135 GCA_964574205.1 uncultured Rhizobiaceae bacterium
GGTGCCGTCCTTGGTGCCCCAGCCCTCGGTGGTGTGGCAGGCGGAGCAGACCTCGTAGACGGCCACGCCATCCTTGTGCACCTTTTCCTTCAGCTTGGGGTCGTTGGGTATCTTCTTCTTGAGATCGAGCAGGATCTTGAGCGCCTCGTCCTGCTCGCCCCCGCCCTCGTTCCAGGCCAGGGCGGTGGTGGCAACGCCGGCCGCCAGGCCGAGCGCCGCAAGGATCGTCAGTGTCTTCTTCATGTCACTCTCCACTCCTTGGTGCGGGTTCCCATCGGTTGCATCCTACCCTGCGGCCCTGCCGGCCTGGATGATCCCGGTCAAGCGGACGCATCCGGATCGGCACGGCTCGGGTCCAAGCTCACCTGGTGCGGTCCACCGTCGAGAGAAAAGCCGCGATCTGGGCGATCTCCTCGTCCTTCAGCTTGCGGACGAAATTGTACATCGTCTTGATCTTGCCATTGGTGCGCTTCTTGTCGCGCACATCCTTCATCTGGTTGATGATGTACTCGTACTTCTGCCCGGCGATGTAGGGATAGCCCTTCAGCGGCTTTCGGCCCTCCGGCCCATGGCAGGTGCGGCAGCGCTTCTTCTTGTAGAGTGCCCGCCCGGCCTCGATGTCGGCCTTCTTCAGGTCCGCCGGCGGGCGCGGTGGTGCCGGATCCAGCGAGGCCAGCCAGTCGGAGATCTGCTCGATCTGCGCGTCGGTGATGCGCACCTGTCCCTCGGGCGTTACCAGGGCCCCGCGCATGGCCTCGGCCCGTGGCTTGCCCTGGGCATTGAGCCCCCCCTTGCGCTTGCCGGAGATGATATCCTTGACCTGCTTGACAAGGTAGACCTTGGGCTGGCCCGCCAGGTTGGGATAGTCCTGAATGGCGCGCCTGCCATCCTTGCCATGGCAGGCCATGCAGGTCATGCGCCGGTAGAGCCGCTTGCCGGGGTGCTTCTTCTTCGTCTCGGCCGCGGCCGCCGGCATGATGCCCCCCATCGCGCCCGGCATCACGGCAGCGCCGCCACCAGCCAGCAGACCGGTGGCCAGGCCCAGCATGAGGGTGCTCCTGAGAATTCCGCTGCTCATTTCCGCTCTGTCTCCCGCGTTTGCCACTGCTGTCCGGCCGGTTGTCCCTTCCTGTCGTTTCGCATGGTGGAAAGGAGCCGGTTCCTTATGGCGGCGGGGGGCGATGATCTCGCCCCCCGCTCAGGGTTTGCGCCGCTTTCAGGCCATTGTGGGCCTCGTGCCATCCGTCATCACTTCTTGATGACCTTGGCACCGTGCTGCTCCAGATAGGTCTTGGCGCGCAGACCGATGTCGGCGGCCTTGACCTGATACTGGAACCACTGCTGGGCCCACAGCGTGGCGTTCTGCCAGTCGCCCTTCTTGGCGTAGTCTTCCGCCTTCTTCTTGGCGTCGGCAGCGAACTTCAGCTGGTCGGTCGCGTCCTCCACAAGGCCGACCACCGTCGGGAAGTCCTTGTAGTTGCGCGACACGATGAAGTTCACCACGCTGTCGATGACCTTCTGCACGCTCAGGTTCTGGGCGTATTGCTTCTTGTAGTCATCCTCGGTGTACTTCACGCCCTGCGAGAACGAGGCTTCCTCGACCTTCGCGCCCTTCGGACGCACCAGCAGGATGCCTTCCATCTCCAGGTGCAGGGCCGAGCAGAACTCGGTGCAGTAGTAGGGATAGACGCCGGCCCTGTCGGCCACGAAGGTGGCAGACACGGTCTTGCCCGGCTCGATGGAGAGGTTCACGTTATGCCCGGAGATGGCGAAGCCGTGGGTCTCGTCCTCGGCCCGCTCCACGTTGGTGACGTGGATGGACACCGTATCGCCCTCCTCCACCTCGATGATCTCGGGCGTGATGTGCGAGCGGATCACCGTGGCATAGACGTGCACCACCCCGTCCTTCTTCACGATCTTCTCGCGGCCCGGACGGGTCTTCCACGGCGAGATGCGATCGTTGCGCGAATCCCAGCCGAGGCGGTAGCGCACCAGGGGCTTGAGCTTGCTGGCGCGGATGGCCACCGCATAATGCGGCTCGCCCAGCGGCACCGGCATGTCATACAGCAGCTCCATCTTGTCGCCGGAAATGTCGATGAGCTGGTGGTTCTGCGGGTGCAGCGGGCCCACCGGATTGAAGCGATCGATGGCGAGCTTGTTCAGCGACACCAGATACTTGCCCTGCGGCGTCACCGAATCGCCCTCCATCGTCATCAGGTGGCCAATGTTGTAATGGATGTGCAGCTGATCGAGGACCTTGCCCTTGCAGTAGTCCCACTTGGTGACCATCGAGTCCACGTAGATGGAGGTATAGACCACGCAGGGCCTGGAATCATACTGCGTATGCAGCGGGCCGAGGCCCACCTCCACCTGCGTGTGCAGGGACTTCTTCATGTCGAGGATGGGCAGGCCGTAGGGATCCTTGCCGGCAAACTCCTTGTTGTCGATCAGCTTCTTGATCTTCTCCCAGGAATACACCGAGGCGTGGGTGTCCAGCTTGCCGGAAACGATGATGTACTTGCCATCGGGCGAGACGTCCACGCCATGGGGCGACTTGGGCTCCGGAATCAGATAGACCACCCCCTCCTTGGCGGAGGTGTCCATCATGATCACCGGATGGCCGTTGATCATCTTCACCTTGCCGGCCTTGTAGAGCGCTTCGGCCTTCTTCCAGTTCACCACATGGAGGAAGTCCGTGTCCTTCTGCGAGCAGCCGGCCTCGAACGGCGGACGGCCGCGCTCGATGCCGCCCACATAGCGCTCGGAGCAGAACGAGTTGGTGAAGGACCAGCCATAGGACACCCGCTTGCCGGCATCCGACAGGTCCTGCGAATAGGGCGGCAGCTCCACGGAGAAGGACTGGGTCGGATCGATGCGCCCCTTCTCGCGGTCGAACTTCCAGTAGGTGATGGCACCGCGATACTTCTCGTTGAACTGGGACAGCGGCACATAGCCGGCGTTCTTGCCCAGCGGCGCCGGATACTGCGTGGCCTCGATGATGTATTCGGTGTTGGGCGTGACAAAGGCGCCGCCGTGCTCCGACATCATGATCGGGTTGACGACGATCTGCTTCGTCTCGAAGTCCTTCAGGTCGATGACGGCCACACGCGGGTTGTTCTTGTCGTTGATGAAGAGGTATTCGCCGTCATATTCGCCCTTCGTCTCGGAGATCGCCGGGTGATGCGTGTCACCGAAGGTGATCAGCTTGCCGTTGATCCTGGCGCTCTCGAGAATCGCCTTCGACTCGTCGTCGAAGCCATACCCCTGCCAGGGCTCGGGCGTGAAGACGGCAATGAACTTGAGAATGCGCATCGACGGGATGCCATAGACCATGACCTGGCCCGACTGGCCGCCCGACGAGAACACGATGAACTCGTCACGCTTGCCAGTGGGCACATAGGTCTTGGCCGCGGCGAGCACATCCTTCTCCGTCAGTCCGCGTGCCTTCATGATGGCTTCGAGCTGGCCCTGCGCGCTGGCCCCCGTGCCGGTGAGCGCCAGGCCCAGGCCCGCCGCCGTGGAGAGCAGCAACGCCTTTTTCAGGATTGATTTCATGACCAGTCCCCTTGGGTTTTCAGCTTCCCTCTGGCGTTCGCCGGGGTGTCCCGCGTCCCGGCTCACGACCCGGAAATCGGGAAAGGTTGACCGCCTTTTCCCAGCCGAAACCCTATGGCCAAGGCCCCCTGGCAATCATTGACCAACATCAAGAGAACTCACGAATCCGAGAGACATCATACCATTTGGTCATGATTTTCGACCACTGCGTGCCATCTCGCCCGCACATCAGGCGGAGGGGCGGCAAGCGCCGGCCCCTTCCGGTGATGCCGCCATGGCTGCGGTTTTCGCTTTTGGCATGCCCGCGTCGCCGTGCCGGGCGTGCTGCTGGAAGCCGAGGAAGAGCCGATTCCCTTCAAGGGCTTGGGACGGCTTCCGGAGTCGAACGTGAAGAAACGTTTTCCAACCTGCTGATCAGGCTGGAAAACCTTTTCTTCAGAAAAGACAAGGCGTCCTGCGGGCTCAGCGCACGGCCCGGCGCCAGCAGGACGCATTTCCGGCTTGAGTGAATCGCAAGGTTCTGACGATGCATCGTCAGAACCTTGCGATTCACGGTCATCCAATCATCCTCAAAGTTCTTTCAACTCAATATCTTATCTATACTTCACATGCGACTCCGGAGAAACTGGTTCACCTTCAACACGCTCCCCGGGGCGCCGGTGCCGGCAGCCGTCAAGGCGCTCAGCCGAAATCCTCGGGGGCGGGGATGCGCCCAAAGGCGATCTTGGCTCCGAGGTATTTCAGATCCAGGTGCCGGAGGCTGGCGGGCTCCACGGTGCGTCCGCCAAAGCGCCGGTTGAGGCGGTCGATCTCGGCCCACAGGCGCTCGCGCTCCCGCCAGCGTCCATCCAGATCGGCGAAGAGGTCGAGCTGGCGCTCACGATCGGGCTCCAGCGCATGCAGGTGCACATGGACGTTGCGCAGGCGGGAATCGGCCCGGCGGGCGGCAGCGCGCTCCAGCCGGCCCCACAGCCGCTCCATCTGACGCAGGAACACGAAGCTGTCGCTGGTGGACGGAAAGCGGGCCGTCCAGGCCACATCCTCATGCGCGCGGCGGGAAACGGCAACCCGCCCTGCCCCGTCGGCGCCCGGCAGGGGCCGCATGCCACCATCGCGGCGGCTCGCCGGCCATTCATCCGGAGGCACCAGCCAGCGCACGGCGAGCGTGAGGGCTCCGGCCGCCATCTCGGCGCGGCGCAGACGGCTGGCCGCCTTCAGCAGCAGGGCGCAGGCCACGGGCCAGGCCGCCGGCGGCTGGCGATGCGCCGGCGCGAGCACGCGACCATGGCCAAAGCTGCGTGGTGGCCCCGGAGGAGGCGGGTCCACATCCTCGCCATGGAAAGCGCGGATGAAGCGCTCGCCCACCACCGAGCCCCAGATGGCCCGGGCCTGGCGCGGCGCCAGGCGCCACAGGCCGGGCACGTCGCGCACGCCGGCGCGGGCCAGACGACGGAGGATGCCGGTGGAGATGCCCGGGATCTCTTCCAGCGGCAAATGGGCGATGGCCTCCGGCAGGTCGGTGGGCATGAGGATGCGCAGGCCGTCGGGCTTGTCCATCTCCGCCGCGATCTTGGCCAGCAGGCGCGACGGCGCCAGACCGACAGAACAGGTGAGCGCCGCTCCCACATTGCGGGCGATCCCGCCCTTGATGCCACGGGCCAGGGCCTCGGCAGCCGCCGGCCAGGACCGGGGACGGTCGAGACGGGCGGAGAGCTCATCAATGGAATGCACGAGATCAATGGGCAGATGGCGCTCGATCTCCGCCACCAGCCGGTGGTGCCAGGCCACGTAGACCTCGTGCCGCGCCGGCACCACGACCAGCTCCGGACACAGGCGCCGGGCCTCGGCCACGCCCATGCCGCGGCGGATACCCCGCGCCCTGGCCTCGCGCGAGACGGCAATGGCCCCCGTGGCCTCCGTCTCCTCCACGGGCACGACGATGAGCGGCCGGCCGCGACCCTCCGGCCGCTCCTGCTGCTCCACGGAGGCGAAATAGCTATCGAAATCCAGAAACAGCCAACGCAGTGGCCCTTCGCCCGGCATGGAAGGCATGGTTCCCGGCCTTGCAATCCTTTCTGTCTTTCCCTGCCGGATCCGGGTGCCGGCATCCTCCTTGTTCACGTTATTAGGTGAACATATGTGAACATATCATGAATATAAAAAAGCGTGAAGTCGGCATGGCGCCTTTCTCCGGCAAGCCTGCAGGCAAGCCGGGGCAGCAGCCCCTGCGCTGGCAGGCAGGGCGAAGCTGATGCAAGCCGTCAGACAGGAACGGAAGGGGAGGACGGGAAGGAGGCCATGCCGTCTTCCGGGACCATGCCCGGGCATTGTCTCTCACCGGCTGTCGTCGGGCAGGTGCATTTCCAGTGGCGGCTCGTCCTCGTCCGTATCCGCGGGCTCCAGGGTGCCATCGTCGTCCGGATCCAGCGCATCCTCTTCCGTGCCCGGCTGCGGCATCATGAAGTCCGCGGGAATCTGGGCCTGCAGCAGGCCGGCCGCCTTCAGCTCGGCCAGACCTGGCAGATCGGCAATGGATTCAAGACCAAAGTGTTCCAGAAAGGCCTCCGTGGTGCCATAGGTGACCGGCCGCCCCGGTGTACGCCGTCGTCCACGGATGCGCACCCAGCCCGTTTCCAGCAGCACGTCCAGCACGCCCCTGGACATGGAGACCCCGCGGATCTCCTCGATTTCCGCACGGGTGACGGGCTGATGATAGGCGATCACCGCCAGCGTCTCCAGCGCCGAGCGCGACAGCCGCACCTTGCGCGGCTCCTCCTTGCGCAGCAAGTGGGCCAGATCCGGTGCGGTGCGGAACTGCCACTTTCCCGCCACGCGCACGAGCTCCACGCCGGCGCCGGCATACTTCTCGCGCAGGGCCTCCAACACCGCAGCCACATCCACACCTTCCGGCAGCGCGGTGGCGATCTCCTCCGCCGCCAGAGGCCGATCACTGGCAAAGAGCAGCGCCTCGGCCATGCGCAGGCAGCGCGCCAGCAGCGCCGGTTCCTCGACAGCCGCTGTCCCGGCTTGCAGTTTCTTTCCGGCATCTGTCATGGCCGCATCTGCCGCCACCCGGGAATCTGCCCTGCCCTCTCCTGTCATGGCTGCGTCGGTCTTTCTTCAGGGAGCCGGCGCTGCCGTCACGGAGCCTGCCGCGCTGCCCTGCAATAGATGGGGCGGAAATGTCCTGCCTGGCGGATTTCCAGCTCGCCTTCGCGCGCCAGCTCCAGCGCCGCGGCAAAACCCGAGGCGATGGCCGAGCGCCGCCGTCCCGGCTCGGCCAGAGCGGCCACGAGCAGCGCATCCAGCCGACTCCATTCGCCCAGCGTGCCCACCAGCCGTTCCAGTGTCTCGCGCGCCTCCTTGATGGTCCACACCGGCTGGGGACGAATCTCGTAGCCGCGCCGATCCACCTGTCGGCGCACGATGCCCGCATAGGCCCTGAGCAGATCCACCAGCCTGTCCTCGTATTCGTCCACATGGGCCACGATCACGGGCTGGGGCATGCCGCGGGCAAACACGTCCACCCCCAGCCGCGGTCGCTGCATGAGGCGCCGGGCCGCCTCGCGCATGGCCTGCAGGCGCTTCAGGCGAAAGGCCAGTCGCGCTGCCAGCTCCTCCGCCGGCGGCTCCTCCTCCTCTTCCTGCGGCGGCGCCGGCAGCAGCAGGCGCGACTTCAGCCAGGCGAGCCAGGCGGCCATGACCAGCCAGTCCGCCGCCAGTTCCAGCCGCATGCGCCGGGCGGCCCGCATGAAGGCGAGATACTGTTCTGCCAGCGCCAGCACGGAGATCTCGGTGAGGTCCACCTTCTGCCGCCGTGCCAGATCCAGCAACAGGTCCAGCGGCCCTTCGAACGCGCCCAGAGAGACCATGAGCCGTTCGCCGCTCTCCGTCTCCGCCGTCACCACGGGGCCGGCTTTCTCCGGGTCCTGTCCTGCCGCTACCTCCGCCGGGGGGATGCGGACCGCCCCTCCGCCATCCGGCCAGGGGCGGGCCTCGTCTCCGGTGTGCGCTGCCGGGTTTCGCGCGTCTTCCGATTCGTTGTGGCTGCTCATGGGGGCAGTATGCCCTGCCGAATCGTCTCCGCCCAGAGAGAGGCGTGCGTTTTCAACCGGTTGGTGACGGTTTCGCAGGCTTTCCGGCCATTCCTTCAGGGGCACGGCCATCTTTCGTGGGATCATTTTCTCCTGGTCCGGCCGCCAGATCCATGAGCATCTGCCGCAAGGTCTCGGCCCGGGCCTCGTCCCACGTGCACACGGGCAGGGCCGCCAGATGCGCCTTTACCCTCTCCGCCCGGGCCCGCGCCTTTCCTTCCAGCAGGGGCGTGGCTGCCGCCACCTCTTCCATCTCCTCCAGCCGGCCGGAACAGTGCAGCACCACGTCGCAGCCAGCCGCCAGGGCAGTGCGCGTTCTCTCCTCCAGCGTTCCGGAAAGGGCCTTCATGTTGAGGTCATCGGTCATGAGCAGACCATCGAACCCCATGCGATGGCGGATCACATCCCCGATCACCCTTCGGGACAGGGTTGCCGGCCGGTCCGGATCGATGGCCGCATAGACGACATGGGCCGTCATCGCCATGGGCACGTCCGCAAGGGCGGCAAAGGGCAGGAAGTCCACCCTCTCCAGTGCCTCGCGCGGCGCCGTCACCACGGGCAGGGCCAGGTGGCTGTCGGCTTCGGCGCGGCCATGGCCGGGAACATGCTTGAGCACGCCGGCGACACCGGCGGCATTGAGACCGGCAAGGGCGGCACGGGCCAGCAGTGCCACCTGCAGCGGATCGCGGCCATAGGCGCGGTCGCCGATGATCTCGTGGCTGCCCGGTTGCGGCACGTCCAGCACGGGCAAACAATCGACGTTGATGCCAAGCGCGGCCAGCTCCCGCCCCATGGCCCAGGTGACCCGTCGCGCCGCTTCCAGCGCCAGCAGGGGATCCCGGGCAAACAGGGAGGCCAGCGCCCCGGCCGGCGGCCAATCCTGCCAGTGGGGCGGGCGCAAGCGGCGCACCCGGCCTCCCTCCTGATCCACGAAGACCGGGGCCTGCGGCCGCCCGACAATCGCCCGGAAATCTGCCACCAGCTGCCGCACCTGTTCCGGATTGTCGATGTTGCGGGCAAAGAGAATGAGCCCCCAGGGGCGTTCCCGCTCCAGAAAGGCCTGCTCGGCCGTCGTCAGCGTGGTGCCCGCCACACCGCAGATGAAGGCCCTGGCCGGCCTCCTGCCGCCTTCTGCCTGTGCCATGGTCTGTCTCTCGCCATCATCCGCAATGCGCCGGCGCCTCTGCGCCCCTGTCTGCTGTCGGATTCACGGTCCGGAAAGGGGCATGCCGGATTGCGAAACCGCCCGGCCCTTTCATGCATCCTGTCACTTTCGGACAGTTGCAGCCCTTTCTCTCCCGACGGACGCGCCTCCCGGGATCCTGGCATGCAGGTTGCCGAAGCACAGGTGCGTGGCGTGCGATTTCAGCGTCTGCGCACCAGGCAATCCTTCTCGCCGCGGGCGATGAGCGCATTGCACAGCTTTCGTGCCGCCGTGCGCGAGGGCAGCGGCCCCACGGCCAGCCGGTAGAAGGTTCCGGCCGCGCCCAGATCCTTGCGTTCGATGCGTGGGCCCATGCCTCCCAGCAAGGCGCCATGCCGGGCCTGCAGACGCCGATAGGCGCGCAGGGCATCGTCGCGCGAGCGATAGGCCGCCAGCTGCACGAGATAGCCGCCCTGCCCCTCCCGTGGTTGCCGGGGTGTCGTCGGTTCGGCCATCGACGGTGGCCGGGGGGCGAGTGCGGCAACACGCTGGCGTCGCGGGGCTGTCGGGGATCCAGCCACCCGGGCCTGCCGGGCCGGAGCAAGATTCGTGCCCCGCCTCGCAGTCGACACGTTGGTGATGCGGCGTGGGGCCATCTCCTGTGGGCGGCTGGCGGTATTGAAGTTCGTCACCTTGCGCGGCTGTCTGGCCGGCTGCAGGGCCGGCGGCGGCACGATGGACCTGGGCCCCCCTGCTGCCGCCATTGAAGGGGCCTCGCCCTGACGCGCCATCGTGGCCGTGCCGCGCCCGGCCACGGCGGGGGGAAGGATGGAGCGAGGCCCGCCCGTGGCCTGCCGGACCGGCCTGACGCTGCCCCGGGCCTCACCTCTGGCGGCAGGCGTGCCGCGCGTGGCTTTCTGCCTGGCCCGCGTCCTGGCACTTCGTGCCGTTCGCTCTGCCCTTGTCCTTGCGCGGTTCGCCGCCCTTTTCTGCCGGTCCTGGGTGGTCTTGCGCGTCGCTGTCTCGATGGCGCGGGGTCCGGCATTGCGTACCTCGGGATTCAACCGGCGCACGGCGGTGGCCGGCATGGGCTGCTGCAGCTCGCCTCCCTCATCGCCGAGCGTCCTGTCGGGTGTGGCGTCAGCTGGCTTGTCCGCCGTTCCAGCCACCCGTGCCGCCAAGCGCGCCAGGCCGTCGGCATCCAGTCTGCCCTCGGCACCCGCAGCCGGCGACCGATTACCGTCGGTTCGGCCTGCGCTGTCGAGACTTCCCACCGGTGGCGGCGGCGGTGGCAGCGGCAGATCCGTGGCCGCCCTGGGGGTCACGCTGTCCCGAGCGGCGGTCTTCACGTCCGTCTTCACATCTTTCTTCACGTCGGCCTCGCCCCCGCCGGAGACGGGCGTGGCCGCAATGCCGCCAGCCTTGCGGTCCTGCCCGGTGGCTGTCTGCTTCTCGTCCCTGCCCGAGGTCTCCTGTGGCCGCGAGGTCGCGGACGGGGGTGACACCGGCAAGGCGGCCGTTCGTGTCTCCTTCCCACCGTTGGAGGGGCTGGCATCGCCACCCTGGCCGCCATCCAACGCCGGTGGTGGCGGCAGGGGCAGGGGCAGGGGCTCTGCCGGTGTGGCATCGCCCGGTGTCGGCGCCGCAGGCGGTGTGAGGGGTTTCTCCTCGCTGGGCGCCAGCCTGGCAGGCTCCTGTTCCGTGCCGTCGCCCAGGATGCGATCATAGATCTTCTTGCGGCGCACCGGTGCCTGCCGGTCCGGTGCCTGCTGTTCGGGCTCGGCCGGCTTGACCTTCACCGGCTTCTTTTGCGGGGCGATCACCGGCACCTTGCCGGTCTCCGGTCCGCTGTTGAACACACGGTAGAAATACACCGCCCCCATGGCCACGGCCACGACCAGCAGCAAGGCCAGCACGAAGATCCAGATCACACGGCCCCTGCGCTCCGGCTCGCCCCCTTCCAGCTCTTCCAGGGCCGAGACATAGTCCTCCGGCCGTGCCCGTCCATCGGCCGGCACGAACGAATCCATGTCGTCGAACAGTTCGTCGGCCGCAGCCTGTGCCGGTTCGTGTGGGGGGTATGCATGCCCCTGGGGAGGCAGGCCGGCGCCATGTGCCATGCCCGATCCAGGTGGCACGGTCCCGGCATGGGACCGGGGCCGGTCCTCGGCCACTCCGGTCGCCGCGGCCGGCGATGCGCCACTGGCCGGTGCCGCCGTGTCCGTTCTGGCAGACGGAGCCGCATGCGGCGTCGGCCTGCTCGCGGACGGCGATTCCTCCCCCGATGTCCGGGCTGCGGTTCCGGTCTCCTCCGTATCGGCAAAGGTGAAGGGCAGCTTCCTGCGTTCCCGGTCCGCATGCGGAGCCGCGCCTTCACCTGCAGCTCCCGCAGACGGTCCGGCCGGTGGCGTGACAGGCCTCTCCGCTGTTGCCCCACTCCCGGCAGGTCCGGCAGAAGGCCTCTGGTGCGCGGCCATGTCGTCATCCGCCGCCGTTTCCGTGGCAGCCGGTTCTTCCCTGCCGGTTGTGCCGCCTTTCAGGCGTGCCATGCGCTGCGCGGCGAGGCGCTCGGCCGCCTCCCGCTGGGCCCGCAGGCGGCGGGCAAAGTCGTCATCACGCACGGCCCGGGAGCCGGCTGCCGGGATGGACAATCCTTCTTTCCGCTCGCGCTCGCCTGACGCCGGCGCACCAGACAAACCCGCAGGAGGCCGGCGCAGCTTCGGCGGCGGTGGTGGCGGCACACGCGATCCCGCCGGGCCACCGCCTCCCGGGACCGCGCCCGGGCGTCCGGCCGCCACAGAACTGCGCAAGGGAGGCGGTGGCGGCACCGGGCGACGGCCCGCCGTACCCGTGCCCTCATGCGGGGGCCGACCGCCTGCCGCGGCACCGGGACGCCCCATGGGCTTGCGCGGTGCCAGTGGTGCTGGCCGCACCACCGGGCGGCCGTCCGTGGATGCCTCTCTCCCGGCGGTTCCACCCGAAGCCGCCCCCCTCGGGGCCTTTCCTGCGGCCGCTGCACGGTCACCGTCTCCGTGCGCGGCATCACCTGCCCGCGGTGTGCCCGCACCGGGCCGCACCTTGCCGGCCAGCAGATCGCGCGGCGTGCTCGCCCCTGCCCCGCCGCCCGGTCTCAGGCCGAGTTTCTCGCGCCAGCTTGTGCCCCGGGAGGATCCCGCCTTGGGCTCGGGAGTCTTGCTGCTGCTATCGTTATGATCATTCATCGGCGCCTGCTCTGCCCCCTACATTTCCTCGACCGGCCGCACCCCGAGTATGCGCAGGCCGTTGTTCAGACAATAGCGGATGGCACGCAAAAAGGCGAGACGTGTCCGTGTCAGATCGGGATTGTCGGCAATGATGAACCGCAATTCCGGCTTTTCCTTGCCCTTGTTCCACAGGGCATGGAAATCGGCCGCCAGTTCCTGCAGGTAGAAGGCCACGCGGTGCGGCTCGTGCACACGGGCCGCCTGTTCCAGCATGCGCGGATACTCGCCAATGCGCCGCACGAGCCGGCGTTCCGCCTCGTCCGTCAGCAGCGTCCACTGCGGCTGCCCCTCCAGGGCCTGTGGCACCTCCTCCTTCGCATGGCGCAGCACGGAGCAGATGCGCGCATGGGCATACTGCACATAAAATACCGGATTGTCGCGCGACTGCTCCTGCACCTTTTCGAAATCGAAATCCAGTGGTGCATCGTTGCGGCGTGTCAGCATCATGAAACGCACGACATCCGGCCCCACCTCGTCCACCACCTCGCGCAAGGTGACGAAATCACCGGCACGCTTGGACATCTTCACCGGCTCGCCGGCGCGGTAGAGCTTCACCAGCTGGCACAGACGCGCAATCAGCCTGGCCCTGCCGCCGGAGAGGGCGCGATTGACCGCCTCCAGACGCTTCACGTAGCCCCCATGATCGGCGCCCAGCACATAGACAAGCTGGGTGAAGCCGCGCGACAGCTTGTCCCGGATGTAGGCGACATCGGCAGCGAAATAGGTGTAGGTGCCGTCGGACTTCTTCAGTGGCCGGTCGATGTCGTCGCCGAATGCACTGGCCCTGAACAGCAGCTGGTCGCGCGGCTCCCAGTCCTCCGGCGGCTTGCCCTTGGGCGGCGGCAGCTGGCCCACATAGACAAGTCCGCGCGCCTCCAGCTCCCGGATGGTCTCGTCGATGAGACCGCCTTCGTGCAGCGTGCGCTCGGAGAAGAAGACCTCGTGCGCGATGCCCAGCGCCGCCAGATCGTCGCGGATCTTCTCCATCATGGCGTCAATGGCAAAATCGCGCACGATGGGCAGCCATTTTTCTTCCGGCATGTTGCGCAGGCTGTCACCGTATTTCTCTGCCAGAGCCT
>CAZNLW010000058.1:0-13028 GCA_964574205.1 uncultured Rhizobiaceae bacterium
TGCTCGTCGGCCCGCCGGGCACCGGCAAGACGCTGCTGGCGCGCGCCGTGGCCGGCGAGGCGGGTGTGCCGTTCTTCACCATCTCCGGCTCCGACTTCGTGGAAATGTTCGTCGGTGTCGGTGCCTCGCGCGTGCGTGACATGTTCGAACAGGCGAAGAAGAACGCCCCCTGCATCATCTTCATCGACGAGATCGATGCCGTGGGCCGACATCGCGGTGCAGGTCTCGGTGGTGGCAATGATGAGCGCGAGCAGACCCTGAACCAGCTGCTGGTGGAGATGGACGGTTTCGAATCCAACGAGGGCATCATCATCCTTGCCGCCACCAACCGGCCGGACGTGCTGGATCCGGCGCTGCTGCGCCCGGGACGTTTCGACCGCCAGATCGTGGTGCCCAACCCGGATATCAAGGGGCGTGAACAGATCCTGCGCGTGCACATGCGCAACGTGCCGCTGGCACCGGACGTGGACGTGAAGGTGTTGGCCCGCGGCACGCCGGGCTTTTCCGGCGCCGACCTGGCCAACCTCGTGAACGAGGCCGCCCTGCTGGCTGCGCGCAAGAACCGGCGGCTGGTGACCATGGAGGATTTCGAGGAGGCCAAGGACAAGGTCATGATGGGCCCGGAACGCAAGTCCATGGCCATGTCCGAGGAAGAAAAGAAACTCACGGCCTATCACGAGGCGGGCCATGCCATCGTGGCGCTCAACGTGCCGGATGCCGATCCCGTGCACAAGGCCACCATCATTCCGCGCGGACGGGCGCTGGGCATGGTCATGCAGCTGCCGGAGGAGGATCGCTACTCCATGCGCTACCGGCAGATGAAGTCGCGTCTGGCCATCATGATGGGGGGGCGTGTGGCCGAGGAGCTCGTCTTCGGCGAGGAAAACGTCACTTCCGGCGCGCAGTCGGACATCGACCAGGCCACCAAGCTGGCCCGCGCCATGGTGACACGATGGGGCTTCTCCAAGGAGCTGGGTCTCGTGGCCTACGAAGACAATCAGGAAGAAGTGTTTCTCGGCATGGCCATTTCCCAGCGCAAGAACATTTCCGAGGCCACGGCCCAGAAGATCGATGCGGAGATCCGCCGTATCGTGGACGAGGCCTACGAAACCGCACGGACGATCCTCACCGAGAAGCGCAAGGATCTGGAGACGCTGGCCCAGGGTCTGCTGGAATACGAGACCCTCACTGGCGAGGAGATCAAGGACCTGCTGGCCGGCAAGCCACCGAAGCGCGACGATGGCGATGCTGCCGAAAGCGATCGCAAGAAGGCGCCCATCGTGCCCGTCACCAAACCCCGTGACGAGGGCGACGGTGCCGAAGGGCTGGCTCCGCAGCCGCAGACCTGAGGCCATCCCTTGCGGGCCTCTTTCCCGGGGGATCTGCAGGTTATGGAAGTGCTCCTTCGCCGGATGGTCGCATCAGGCGCAACACAAGGGCAACACAAGGGCGCGGCACGGAAAATCCGCAGGCCGCGCCTTTTTGTTTCTCCTTCGGCGCCGCTACCTTCCTCGCCATCATCTGCATCTGCAGCAAGGTGACCTGCACAGAGGAGAGGCGATATCGGCATGGCAACCGCCATCGGGATCCATGGCTGTTCTCCTGCAGGACAGCCGGAAAGGGACCAGGTGCATGTGCGCCCGCTGGGGCTGCTTTACGGCCGAGAAGCCCGGCAGGCTCTGGTTCGCGGGCTGGCCGGACCGCTGGCAGGAGGACTGGCCGGTGATGCGGCAGCCGGGGCCATGGCCTTTGCCCTGGCGGAGGTGATCCATCGCTGTGGCGAGACCGGAGAGATCTCGCGCCGGCTGTTGCCCTGGCCGCAGCTGGCCGAACAGGCGAAAAGGCAACCGGCCCTGGCAGCACGTCTCGACGGGCTGGCGGCTCCGCGGCTACCCCCGTTGCCTGGCCGGCTGGATTTCTCCCGTCCGCGCATCATGGGCATCGTCAACGTCACGCCCGATTCCTTCTCCGACGGCGGGCTGCACACCAGTGCAGAGGCCGCAATGGCTCATGCTCGGGCGCTGGCCGCTGCCGGTGCCGACATCCTGGACATCGGTGGCGAATCCACACGCCCGGGTGGTGATCCCGTCTCCGAACAGGAGGAAATGGATCGTATCCTGCCCGTCATCGAACGGCTGGCCGCCGAAGGTTTCATGGTCAGCGTGGACACGCGCAAGCCCGCCGTCATGGAAGCGGCCGTGAAGGCCGGTGCGGCCATCATCAACGACGTGCAGGCCTTGCAGCATGCACCTGATGCTGCCCATCGTGCCGCGGCGCTGGGGGTGCCCGTGGTCCTGATGCATGCCACCTCCGTGCCCGTGGATCCGGCAGAAACGGTGCACTACGACGATGTGGCCACGGATGTGTGCGCATGGCTGGAAACCACCGTCGAACAGGCGGAAACCGCCGGGATCGCACCGACGCATATCGTCGTGGACCCCGGTATCGGTTTTGGCAAGGATTGCGATGCCAACCTTGCTCTCAGCGAAGGCCTGGCCCTGTTTCTCGAACTGGGCCGGCCCGTGCTTTTTGGCGCTTCGCGCAAGCGCTACATCGGGGCGGTCACAGGTGTCGAAGCTCCGCGTGCGCGTCTGGCCGGATCACTGGCCGTGGCCCTGGCCGCCCTGCGGCAGGGCGCGCACATCATCCGTGTGCATGACGTGGCCGAAACCGTGCAGGCCACCCGCATGCTGGAGGCCCTTTCCCGCGGCCGCTGCTGATCCCCCGTTCGCGGCTTGATACCGATCAAGGAAGGAGAACTTGCCGGTGCTAGATTGCCGTCAGCGGCAGATTGGCGGGAACGGCTTCCCTGTCGATCACGGACAATCGCTTCCTTGCAGGGATGCAGGCCATGAATCTCGTGCCACTCATCGAGGCCCTTGGCGAGGGGCCGCTCATTGCCCTTGGCGGATTTCTCATCGGACTGATGTTCGGCTTCCTTGCGCAGCGCTCGCGTTTCTGTCTTCGTTCGGCAGTGATCACCTTCGCCCGGGGCCGGCATGAAAGTCCGCTGGCCATCTGGCTGCTTGCCTTCTCCTCGGCAGTGGTTCTCACGCAGGTACTGATCCTGGCCGAGGTGCTCGATGTTTCCACGACCAAGCATCTCGCCTCGGTGGGCTCGCTATCGGGCGCCATCATTGGCGGGCTGATGTTCGGCGTCGGCATGATCCTGGCCCGGGGATGCTCCTCTCGGCTGCTTGTCCTGGCGGCCACGGGCAACTTGCGGGCGCTGCTTTCGGGCCTGATCTTCGCGGTGGTGGCCCAATCCTCCCTGCACGGGCTGCTCTCGCCCCTCCGTGACACGCTGGCAGGTCTGTGGACAATCACGCCAGAGGAGGGCACCTCGCTTCTCGATCTTCTCAATCTTGCGCAACCGGCCGGGCTGGCCTTCGGACTCGTGTGGCTTGGGGCCGGCCTGTGGTTCGCCTGGCGCAACCGCATCGAATGGCGCCGAGGGCTTTCGGCTGTGGGGGTGGGGGCCACGGTGGCAACCGCCTGGTGGTTTACCTATTCCCTGTCCATCAGCTCGTTCATGATCATTCCGGTGGAATCGCTGACCTTCACCGGGCCTTCCGCCGATACGCTCATGTTTGCGCTGACCCTGCCAGAGGATCCGCTGGATTTCGACGTAGGGCTGGTGCCAGGGGTGTTTCTGGGCTCCTTTCTGGCTGCCTGGCTGTTTGGCGAACTCAAGCTGCAGGGATTCGAGGGCGCGCATTCCATGAAGCGCTATATTGCAGGGGCAGCGCTCATGGGCTTTGGCGGTATGCTGGCGGGAGGCTGCGCCGTCGGTGCCGGCCTCTCGGGCGGCTCGGTCTTTGCCGTGGTGGCGTGGGCAGCGCTGGTGTCCATGTGGGCCGGTGCGGCGGTGGCTGACTGCGTGGTGGACCGCAATGCCGCGTGCATTGTCTCGCGATTGAAGCCCGGGGCCGTGACCTGACGGCAGGAATGTCCCGAGACTGTCCCGGGCAGGGCTTTTCCACAACGTGATGGTCATGGATACCTCTGCGGCCCCTTGCATGGCGCCCTCATTTTCCTGTCGGTAGCGAATCTGGAGAAGCCGACACGCCATCGATCGCTCACCGGGACTCACGACTGGTCATCTCTCCGTCACGTCCCGGTGCCACTCCGTCATGGCCGCGCTATCATCCTGGCATGATCGGCTTTCGGCTACAGAATGACTTGCGGTGTCTTTCCGCGCTCCGTTTTTGGCTTTCTTCCTGTCTCGCGCAGGCGATGGCGGGGCTGGCGTCTGCCATCATCATGCTTCCGCCGGCCCTGGCCCTGGCCGTCGAGGATCGACAAGCCGCGGCCGTCCTTGCATCGGAGCGCCCGAAGGGATGGCGACTGAAGGGTGAAACCTCGCCCTATCTCCGGGCGCACGTGGATGATCTGGTGGCCTGGCGTCCCTGGGGCGAGGCAGCCTTTCGCGAGGCTCGCAAGAAGGGTCGACCGGTATTCCTCTCCATTGGCTATGCCAGCTGCTACTGGTGCCATGTGCTGCAGCGCGACGTTTTTCGCGATCCCGATCTGGCAGCCCTGATCAATCGCCATTTCATCCCGGTGCTGGTGGACCGGGAACGGCGGCCCGAAGTGGATGCCTATTTTCAGGCCGTCAGCCGGCTGATCGCGGGTCGGGCCGGCTGGCCCGTCACCGTGCTGCTCACGCCCGACTTGCTGCCCGTCCTTGCCTTCGGTTATGTGCCACCTTCGCGCTTTCGCCGGAATCTCCAGCAATTTGTGGAAAGATGGCAGGCCGACTCCGAAACGCTTCGCGGAGAGGGGCAACGGATTGCCGCCGCCATTAGACGGAAGCTGACCGGCGATACCGGCATGGCGGCGCATCTGCCGGATGACACGGCGCTGGCCAGGGCAGCGGGCAAGTTGGCTGGCATGTTCGATCCCTTCCATGGCGGTCTGATGACAGGGGCGAAGCACTTTCGCGTGCCGGTTCTGGATTTCCTGCTCGATCAGGGGCTGCGCAATGCGCCGGTTGCGGCGCGGGCGCCGGCGGTGCTTACCCTTCGCACAGTGATGCGGGCAGGCGTGATGGATCATCTGGACGGGGGATTTTTCCGTTACGCTACCGATCCTTTCTGGAATGTTCCCCATTACGAGAAAATGATCTCTGATCAGGCGCAGCTTGCCGATCTCTTCCTGCGTGCCTGGCTGGCCACGGGAGAAACCGTTTTCATGCAAGTGGCGCGGCGTACGCTGGACTACGCCCTTGCCGACCTGCAGGCACCTCTCGGGGCCTTCTTCACGGCCCGGGATGCCTTGAGCGAGGGCGAAGAGGGTGGATTTTACCTGTTCTCGCCCCAGGCGCTGGCACAAATCCTGGGCAAGGATGATGCAGCATTCCTGGTGCGGGTTTCCGGTGGCGTGATCCTGCAGGGCACGGCGGCGGGGCGGCTGATCCCGAACATCAGCGAAGCAACAGACGCAGAGGAAGTGAACCGGGCACAGGCGCTGTTTGTCCGGTTGTCTGCATGGCGGGCGCGGCATCGCCGGCCTCCTGCCCGTGACGAAAAGATTGTGGCTGCCTACAATGGGCTGATGATCCATGCGCTGGCCCGGGCCGGGATGTGGCTTGGCGATGCACGCTACAGGGAACAGGCCATGCGGGCGGCGCGTTTCGTCCTTTCCAGAATGCTGGATGCGGATGGCAGGCTCTTCCGCGTGTTTCATGACGGACGGGCAGACACGCCGGGCCGACTTTCAGACTACGCACACATGATCCGCGGTCTTCTTGCCCTGTTCGATGCCACGGCCGATACCGAATGGCTCACGTCGGCCAGAACCCTTGCGAAAGAGATGCGGAAGCGGTTCATTCTGCCGGACGGGAGACTGGCAGAGACGAATCCGCGCCTTGATGATATTCATCCCGTTCGCGACCTGGCCATCTGGCAGGACACGGCCCTGCCTTCGGCACAGTCCGTGGCGGCAGAAGCCCTGTTGGATCTGTGGAATCGCACCGGCGAGGATGATTGGCGCAAGGCCGCTCAGCGGCTGCTTGCGCGCACGGCACCCGCCGCGCTCAAGGATCCCCTGAAAGGCGCAGGGCTGCTTCGCCAGGTGGCACGGTTGCGCCATGGACCCGTGGGTCCCTTGCGACATGCGGGCGGAGGCGTGGTGCGGGCTTCTGCACGGTTGGTCACGGATCGCGGCAAAACCGGAGATGCAGGAACGGCTTCCGCAGCATCACTGTTCCGTCTTTCGCTGTGGCTGAAACCCGGCTGGCATGTGAACGCCAATCCAGCAGGGGCAGCGTTTCTGGTGCCTGTGGATCTTGCTGCAGAGGATGCCAGAGGCGTTCTGCCTCTTGTCGTGCGCTGGCCGAAGCCGGTGATGCGTCGGCTGACCCTCGCGGAAGATCCGTTGCCGCTTCTGGAAGGACAGGTCGCGATCCTGGCCCGGCCTGCGCACCGCTTCTCCTGGCCTGTCTGGCTCGAGCTCGTCGTTCAGCCCTGCAGCGAAGGGATCTGTCTACCGCCGGAAACCCTGAAACTGTGGCCGGTTCCGCCTTCAGGAAACGGCCAAAAAATGCCCTGAATTCACGCTCACCAAGGCCGAGAAGCCCTCTCAGCGCGGGGCGCGCTTGGCCAGGATGCGCTGGAGTGTGCGACGATGCATGTTGAGGCGGCGGGCCGTTTCCGAAACGTTGCGATTGCACAGTTCATAGACCCGCTGGATGTGCTCCCAGCGCACGCGATCGGCCGACATGGGGTTTTCCGGCAGAGCCGCCTTGGTCCCCGGTTCGGCCACAAGCGCCTTGAAAATCATGTCGGCATCCGCCGGCTTGGCAAGATAGTCTATGGCTCCCAGCTTCACCGCCGTCACGGCTGTCGCGATATTGCCATATCCGGTGAGCACGATGGCTCGCGCCTCCGGCTTGGTGCGATGCAGGGCCTCGATCACATCCAGCCCGTTGCCATCCTCAAGCCGCATGTCCACCACCGCATAATCCGGCGGGTTGCCCGTGGCCTCGGCCATGCCCTGAGCCACTGTCTCGGCCGTGCGGACCTTGAAACCGCGGGCCTCCATGGCACGCGCCAGGCGGTTGAGGAAAGGGCGATCGTCATCCACCAGAAGGAGGGTCTTGCCCTCGACGGGATATTGGTGCTCCTGCTCGCTCATGGGATCCGCTCCACTGACCTTGCCTCCTTCTTGCCGCTTTCTCTTATAGCGCGACAAAAGGCCGCGCTCAAATCCCCGGGACGCCCAAATTTCCTCAAGCGGAAAGCGAGCACTCACGTCTCTTCTGCCCCTCCTTCCCGGGCCATGGCCATGAGTCGCGCATGCACCTGTTTCACGGCCTCGTTCAGGTTGGCAAGTGTGCCGATGTTGTGGATCACGATATCGGCCCGGGCCGCCTTTTCGTCCGGTGTCATGTGACGACTCGACAGCACCTGCCATGTTTCTTCCGTCATCCCCGGGCGGGCGAGGGCATGCTGGCGCGAGGCTGCCTCATCGGCAACGACAGCAATGACCACATCCATGTCCCTTTCCGATCCGGTCTCGAACAGAAGCGGGATTTCGGCTACCGCATAGGGCGCACCCCGCGCCTCGGCCTCGTCGAAAAAGGCCTTGCGCGCTTCGGCGACATGCGGGTGCACGATGGCTTCCAAGGCAGACAGCAGAGCCGGATCCCTGGACACATGCGTGGCCAGCACCTTTCGATCTATGCCACCCTGCATGTCCCTGGCCCCGGGACAAAGGCGGGCAATGCCTTCCACGGCGGCGCCTCCGGGAGCATAAAGGCGGTGGACGATCTCGTCCGCATTGAACACTGGAATGCCCAGACGGGAGAAACAGCGCAGCACCTCGCTCTTGCCGGAGGCCATGGGGCCAGTCAGACCAACGCGAAGAAACCGCTGGCGGAGAGCTTTTGATTCGTCTCCGTCATGCTTCATGGCGATTCCTGATGGCGATTCCTGCTTCATCACCTGCCACAGTATCGGTGACCGTGTGTCACGCCCCCTCGTGCCCGGCAATATCCGCTTCGACGAGGGCACGCAGCTCCCCGGTCACTTCCGGACGGCGGCCGAACCAGTGCTCGAAACCCGGCACGGCCTGATGCAGCAGCATGCCGAGACCTTCCACCGTCTTCAATCCGCGGGCACGGGCAGCAGCCAGCAGGGGCGTTTCCAGCGGCACATAGACGATATCGGCAACAATGGCATGACCGGCCAGGGCGGCCAGATCCAGATCCAGCGGCGGGTGGCCCTTCATGCCCAGGGTGGTGGTGTTCACCAGCACATCTGCCGTCTCCAGAAGCTCCGGCAGGGTATCGAGCGGCACGGCCGCTAGCGCCGGGCCCGTAGGGCCGCCCATGTCTTTCACCAGGCTCCCGGCGCGGGAGAGTGTGCGATTGGCGATGGTGATGCGGGCCACGCCGGCATCCTGGAAGCCCGCAACAATGGCCCGGGCCGCACCGCCCGCACCGATGACGACCACGTGCTGCCCGCTTGCCTGCCAGTCCGGACAATGTTCGCGGAAATTGGCCATGAAGCCATAGGTGTCCGTATTGTCGGCATGCAGGACGCCATTCTCGATCCAGAGGGTGTTCACGGCTTCCAGGCGGCAGGCATGATCGGAAAGGATGGCGCCGTTCGCCTCGAGCCATGCGAAGGCGGCCTCCTTGTGCGGCACGGTGATGTTGATGCCGGCCCAGCCCTCCGGCACGAGGCGGGAGAGGAAATCCGGCAGCTCTTCCGGGCGCACGGCCACACGATCATACCGACCAGACAGATCGTAGTGCTTCAGCCACCAGCCGTGAATAAGCGGCGAGCGGGAATGTCCGACAGGCCAGCCGATGACGCCTGCACGCGGCTTGTCCGCTTTCGATTCCATGTCGAAATGATCTCTCTTCCGGGCGTGTCTGTTCAGTTCAATCGATTCCATTCCGCAACAATTGCGTCACCGTTGCGCGAACCGCGTTCATTCCGGTTTCAGGCGGGAATGAGCCCCTGCCCGCGAAGCCAGTCGAGAAACGGCAGCAGGGGCAGACCGATGATGGTGAACACGTCGCCCTCGATCCGCTCGAAGAGCTGGATGCCCGGCCCTTCGACCTGATAGCCACCGACAGAGGACAATACCTTTTCGCCAGCCGTTTCCAGATACCAGTCCAGGAAGGCATCGGAAAAGGGCCGCATGGTCATGTCGGCATGTTTCACGTGAATCCACTCCACCTCACCCTGCCTGGCCACGCAAAGAGCGGAAACGAGGCGATGGGTGCGACCGCGCAGAGCCTCGAGCTGCCTGCGGGCTTCCGCCATGTTCCGCGGCTTGGTGAAAATGCGTCCTTCCAGGACCAGAAGCTGGTCGGCGCCGAGAACAGGAAGAGCGGTGCGGGTGGAGACCTCCAGGGCCTTGGCACGCGCCAGCTCCACTGCAAGGGTCGCGTGGGGATCCTCATGCGCCGCAGCATCGAAGCCGGCTCGGATTTCATCCTCGTCTACCCGCGGGTGAATGACCTCGAAATCCAGCCCCGCGTTCTTCAGGATCATGCGGCGGCCGGTACTCCCCGAGCCCAGCACGAACGTGGCCATGGGTGATGCTCCTCTGGCGGTCCTGTTCCGATGGGCATGTCCACTTGCGGTTCTGCCCGGACAGAATTTGCAGACAGCCCACAAGCAGGCATGGCATCCTTTCGGTCACGCCGCTCTATCTATCCGATTTTCCGCCTGATGGAACCGGTTTCGAGCGGCGAATCCGCATCTGGACAGATTCCTGACGCAACCGGCGATTTCGATCTTCCAGAAGGTTGATGATCATGGCTGCCGTTTCCTCCACGGAGCGGCGGGAAACATCGATGACCGGCCAGCCATGGCGCGCACACAGGAATTTCAGCGCGTTGATCTCGCGGGCAATCTCACGCCGATCCACGTAGGAACCATTGGACGTGTCGTTGAGCAGGTCCAGCCGTTTGCGGCGGATGTCGGCCAGCATGGCGGCATTGGCCACGAGCCCCACGACCAGGGGCGCCTCCGGCCCTTTCAGGGCGAATATCTCCTCCGGCAGCGAGCGCCCGGCAATGAAAGGAATATTGGCCGTCTTCAGCCCGCGATTGGCGAGATAGATGCTGGTGGGCGTCTTGGAGGTGCGGGAAAGGCCGACGAGAACGACATCGGCCTTGTGCAGGGTTTCCGGGTTCATGCCGTCGTCATGGGCCATGGTATAGTCCAGGGCACGCATGCGGGCGAAATAGTCCTCGTCCAGGGCATGCTGGCCGCCCACACGTTGTCGCCGTTCGGCGTTCAGATAGCCGGCAAAGGCATCGATCACCGGATCCAGCACCGAGACGCAGGGCAGCCCCAGTTCGCGGCAGGCACGCTCCAGACGGCGCTTCAGTTCCTCGTCCGCAAGGGTGTAGAGCACGATGCCCGGTTCCGCCTCAAGAGCGGCAATCACTTCCTCCAGATGGCGAGGATTTCTCACCATGGCATGCATGTGCTCGATGGGCTGATGGCCGGCATAGCAGGCAGTGGCGGCGCGACAGACACGGGAAAGCGTCTCGCCAGTGGCATCGGAAACAAGATGGACGTGGAAAAAACGACTGGCAGTGCTGGACACGGGACTTGATCCGCTGTCGGCCAATTGTGGGAAAGGTTGAAAAGGCTGATCCCTCTTTTACCACAATGCCGAACCATGCGCAGACCCTGCCCGGGATTTTCCCGCCTGGGCGGCGGCCTGTGAATCCTGTGGAGAGCGGATCGGCTGTGGGCAGGGCTGAGGGAATCCTGTGTGAAGTGAGCAGAACAGGGGATGTCGGAAAAAGCGGGAACCATCGCCGATCCTTCATGATTTCATGCAGCTTGACGATGGGTGATCTCAGAAACGGCTGGCGGTGGTGGAGAAAGGGGGATAAAGGATGAAAGTGTGAACGGGGCGGCCATCCACGCTGTCCACAGCCCCAACGACAAGAGCAAAGAGATTCTTTCCTGATGATGGATGAGGGTGTCTTCGATCACGGAACGGGGACGGGAAAGGCGCTGATTGACGTGCTTGAAGGGCGAAAGCCCTGGCGCCGTCCTGTCTGGTTCATGCGGCAGGCCGGACGCTATCTGCCGGAATATCGAGCCACACGAGCGCAAGCCGGCAACTTCCTGGAACTGTGCTATTCTCCCGAACTGGCCACGGAGGTGACCCTTCAGCCCCTTCGTCGCTTCGATCTGGATGCAGCCATTCTCTTTGCCGACATCCTGCTGGTGCCGCAGGCCATGGGGGTGGAGCTGGGGTTTCGTCAGAACGAAGGGCCGGTGCTGGCGGCCGTGCGCGACATGGAGGATGTCAAGGCCCTGAAAGTGGGCGATGCGGCAGAACGGCTGTCGCCCATCTACGAAACGGTGGAACGCATCGCGGCGGCTCTGCCACCTCATGTGGCCCTGATCGGTTTCTGTGGCGCGCCGTGGACGGTGGCCACTTACATGGTGGAGGGTGGGGGCTCGCCGGAGCGGCTGCGGGCGCGCATGGCGGCGGCAAAGGGGCAGGCGTGGTTCGACCGGCTGATGGACATGCTGATCGAGGTTTCCACGGACTATCTGGCCAGACAGGTCGAGGCCGGGGCGGAAGCCGTGCAGATCTTCGATACCTGGGCTGGCGACCTGGGAGATGGCCTCCGCGAGAAGTATGTGATCGCGCCGGTGCGGCGCATCGTGGAAGGCCTGCGCGCGCGGGGCATTACCGTGCCGGTGATCGGCTTTGCCCGGGGGCTGGGTGCGGCGCAACTGGCGTTCGCACGCCAGACGGGCGTGCAGGCGGTGGGCTGCGAGTGGGCGTTGCCTGTTTCCTACATGAGGGATGTGCTGGCGCCGGAAGTGGTGGTGCAGGGCAATCTCGATCCGCTGCTGGTGGTGGCTGGCGGGGCAGCCATGGAGGCAGCGGTGGAACGGCTTGTAAGGGAAATCCCCATGGCGCGGCACATCTTCAATCTGGGGCATGGTTTCAAGCCGGAAACGCCAGTGGCCCATGTGGAGACCCTGATGCGGCGTATCCGCGCCATGGATGGTCAGGAGGGCGCCTGATGCGCAAGGCGGTGACGGAAGGCTGCCGCGCTGGGGGCCGGTTCAGAGAGGAATGATGGCATGGCGTGGCTGGAGGGGTGGTATCTGTGGATCCGTGCCTTTCACATCATGGCCGTCATCTCGTGGATGGCGGGGCTGTTCTATCTGCCGCGGCTGTTCGTCTATCATGCCACGGTGCCCGTGGGCGATGTGCGGGACAAGACGTTCCGTATCATGGAGCGGCGGCTCTATCGATACATCATGCAGCCGGCCATGATCGCCACATGGGGAGCAGGGCTGCTGCTGATGGTCATCATTGGCTTCTCGCATGTGTGGCTGCACGTGAAACTTCTGGCGGTGTTCCTCATGACGGTGTTCCACTTTCGCCTGGGGTTTCACGTGAATCGCTTTGCGGAAGGGCGGAATGTCCATTCCGAGCGCCATTTCCGCATCATCAACGAGATTCCCACACTGCTGATGATCGTGATCGTCATCATGGCGGTGGTCAAGCCGTTCTGATCGCGGGTGGCAGCGCACCGAGAGCGGCGAGACCCGGCAAGCTGCGGGGCAAGTGAGCAGACTGCCGGTGTTGCCGAATGGCCGCACCTTGCGGTCATGGTCCGGATGCGGACGGGCGGGGATTGAAAGCGGCCGGCAATTGCCTTATAGGAAAGGCCAGCGGATCTGCAGCCGGGCGAATCATCACGGCGCGACACGCCTGGAGCGGACTCTTTCCAAGCCCAATTTTCCGGCACATCGAGGCTTCTGGCGACGGCCCGTTTCGACACATGCCGTCGTCCGGGGGCGCAGAGCGAGCCGCCATCGGTGCCGGTGGCCGGTCCCTGGCCGGATCGGCAGGTCTTTTGCAATCTTTCAGGCTTTCCCTAAAAACACGGATGGACATGATCGACATCGCGCATATCTCCGAAGTCAAGGAAATCAAGCTGCATGAGCTGAAGCAGCAATCGCCCACCGAGCTCCTGCGGCTGGCAGAGGAGCTGGAGGTGGAGAACGCCTCGGGCC
>CAZNLW010000059.1:0-12957 GCA_964574205.1 uncultured Rhizobiaceae bacterium
CGCCATCCTGCGCATCGACATGTCCGAATACATGGAGAAGCACGCGGTGGCGCGGCTCATCGGCGCGCCTCCGGGCTACGTCGGCTACGAGGAAGGCGGCGTGCTGACGGAAGCCGTGCGGCGGAGGCCCTACCAGGTGATCCTGTTCGACGAGATCGAGAAGGCGCACCCGGATGTGTTCAACATCCTGCTGCAGGTGCTCGATGATGGTCGGCTGACGGACAGCCACGGGCATACCGTGGACTTCCGCAACACCATCATCATCATGACCTCCAACGTCGGCGCCGAATACCTGCTGGAGCTCGGCGAGGACGAGGACGTGGACAAGGTGCGCGACAAGGTGATGGCCGCCGTGCAGCGCACCTTCCGGCCGGAGTTCCTGAACCGGCTGGATGCCATCATCCTCTTCCACCGCCTCAAGAAGAAGAACATGAAGGCGATCGTCGAGATCCAGCTCGGACGGCTGGAAAAGCTGCTGGCAGACCGCAAGATCCGGCTGGATGTGGACGATGCGGCCAAGGAATGGCTGGCGGAGAAGGGTTACGATCCCGCTTTCGGTGCGCGGCCGCTGAAGCGCGTGATCCAGGCCTACGTCCAGGATCCGCTGGCCGAGATGATTCTCGCCGGCAAGGTCAAGGACGGCGATACCGTCCACATCACGGCCGACGGGACGGGCCTGATCATCAACGGCGAGCCTGTGCAGGTGGACCGCACCGCCGGCATCGGCGCCGTGGCCTGACGGTGGCTGCCGGCGATCCAATGGTTTCCGGGGAAAGGGGCGCTGTCCGAATTCGCAAGGCGGACGGTGCCCTCTTTTTTCTGGACTGTTGTGGCCGGCGGAAGACGGCGGTCAGGTTTCGTCCGGCGTGCGGGCGGTGATCGCCAGGGCATGCACGCGGTCGTGCAGAAGGTCGCCCAAGGCCTCGTTGACCAGGCGATGGCGCTGCACCAGCGGCTTGCCGGCGAAGGCCGAAGAGACGATGACGACGTGGAAGTGGGACTCGCCCTCGGGATGGGCACCGGCATGACCGGCATGGCGGTGCGATTCGTCAATTACTTCAAGGTGCACAGGATTCAACGCCTCCTTCAGCCGGCGCTCGATCTCCTGCCCGACGGGACCCAGTGTCATGGTCTTTCACCTCGCACGTAATGGGACATGAATGGGCGGATGGCGCGGATCGGCCGGGCCCGGAATAGGTGGCGGACTGCGATCATTTCAAGCCGCCATCACTGGAGATTCCGCCCGATGGCAAGGAAGCGATCACGACGGTGCTTGCGGATGGCTTCGGCGTCCATGTCCTTGAGCTCGTCGAGGGCGCGGGCCATGGCCTCGCCGGCATCCTGAATGATCTTCTGCGGATCGCGATGGGCACCGCCCACGGGCTCGGGCACGATCTCGTCGATGACGCCCAGCTCCTTGAGGTCCTGGGCCGTGAGTTTCAGGGCCCGGGCAGCGTCCGGCGCCCTGGCCGAATCGCGCCAGAGGATGGAGGCGGCACCTTCCGGCGATATGACGGAATAAATGGCATTCTCCAGCATGAGCACCTTGTTGGCGGTGGCGATGGCGATGGCGCCGCCGGAGCCCCCCTCGCCAATGATCAGGGAGACAAGTGGCGTGCCCAGAGTCAGGCAGCGTTCCGTGGCTCGAGCAATGGCCTCGGCCTGGCCGCGCTCCTCGGCGCCGATGCCGGGATAGGCCCCGGCGGTGTCCACAAAGGTCAGCACCGGCAGGCCGAAGCGCTCGGCCATGTCCATGAGGCGCACGGCCTTGCGGTAGCCTTCAGGGCGGGCCATGCCGAAGTTGTGCTTTCTGCGGCTTTCCAGATCGTGCCCCTTCTCCTGGCCGATGATCATGACCGGCTCGCCCCTGAAGCGGCCAGGCCCGCCGACGATGGCGTGGTCTTCGGCGAACTTGCGGTCGCCGGCGAGCGGTGTGAAATCGGTGATCAGCGCACGCACATAGTCGAGAAAGTGCGGTCGCTCGGGGTGGCGGGCCACCTGCGTCTTCTGCCAGGGATCCAGCCTGGCATAGAGGTCCGCGAGGGCCTTCTCCACCTTTTTCTCGAGCTGGGCGATCTCCTCGTCAAGGGAGACAGCCTCGTCCTCGCCTTCGCGGGCCAGCGACTTGAGCTCCTCGATCTTGCCCTCGAGCTCGGCAATCCGGGTCTCGAAATCCAGATAGGTCTTCATGATCGTATGCCTGCGGCCGGCGCTCCCGCGCGGAAGTTGACGATCGCGGTGCGCACGTCCGTGCCCCCAGTCCGAAAGGTTGAAGATTCCTGTCTGTGGCGTGCATCCGGGCCGCGCAGAAAGTGGCGTTCCGACCGGCTCTTGTCAACCGCCAAAGGGCCGCAGGCTTGGCTGACATGACAGGACCGTCACGTCTTTCCGGCCGAAGTGGTGGCCGGAGGCATCGCGCCGGCCCCTGCCGCGTGATGCGGACGGCGGGCAAGGGGATGATGGGCGGCCACTGCCTGACGCAGGTGCTCGGCCTGCACATGGGTGTAGATCTGAGTGGTGGCGATGTCTGCATGGCCCAGCATGAGCTGCACGGCGCGCAGGTCCGCTCCGCCCTCCAGCAGGTGGGTGGCGAAGGCATGGCGCAGAACATGCGGCGAAAGGGTAGTGGGGTCCAGGCCGGCGCGGGTGGCGAGTTTCTTCAGCTCGCTGGCGAACTGCTGGCGCGTGAGATGTCCGGACTGACCGTGAGAGGGAAAGAGAAAATCACCGGCGGCCAGAGGCGTGCCGCCGCGGGCGATCTTCAGCCGGGCCAGATAGGCATCCAGCACGGCAAGAGCGGCCGGTGCCACGGGCACGATGCGTTCGCGTCCGCCCTTGCCGGCAATGTGCAGGACACCATTGCGCCGGTCCAGCTGGCCGGCCTTCAGCGATACCAGCTCGGAGACGCGCAGACCCGTGGCATAGAGCAGGGCCAGCAGGGTCCACAGCCGCAGGCGTTTCAGGCCTCGCTTGCCCCTGGCCTGCGATGCGGTTGCTTCGGCCCGGGCAGTGGCCAGCAGGGCTTCCACATCCGCGGGGGAAAGCACTCTGGGCAGCGGGCGACGCAAGGCCGGGCCCTCCACCTCGGCCGCAGGATTGTCCGGGCAGAAACCCTCGCCGTAGAGAAAGGCATGGAACTGGCGCACGGCGGAAAGGCGGCGGGCCTGGGTGCTGGCAGCCAGGCCGGCGGCGGCAAGGCCTTCCTGCCAGGCCAGCACGTCGGCACGGCGGGCCTCACAAGGCCCAAGGCCGCGTGCAGCAAGGAACCCGAGCCAGTCCTCCCCATCGCGGCGATACGCGGCAAGGGTGTTGGCGCTGGCATTGCGTTCGGCGCTCAGCATCTCCAGAAAGAGGGAGAGGAGCCGTTCGCCCCCGCGCAGAAAAGACTTGCGGCTGCGGGGCCCTGCGGGCTCATCGGATAAGACGCCGTTTTTCCCGCTTTTCGGGGTAGAAGCGCTCATGGGGCAGGTCTTTCACGATTTCACCGGGCGGTGGCGGAAAATGCGCCAGAGCCCAGGCCGCCAGATACACCAGCCCCGATAGCACGATCAGCGTTAAGAGAAAGCGAAGACTGTCCGGCATCCTTCCGTTGCCTCCGTTGCGGACAAGCCCCCCGAAGGAGCGCCTTGGCCGGGCGCTCCTCCATTGCCGCCACGGTCGGCCGCCGCTCGACAGTGTCGTTCCGTCTCCTTCCGAAGTCTTTGACCCCGGACCGCCGGCGGGCTAGAACAGGCCGCACCCGGCCGCGCCGTGGTATTCAATGGTCGCTCACAGGCCCGGCATGCCCGCGCGGTCCGGATCTCGGGCAATAAGGCAAGACGGAAGCGGCGCTCATGGGCTGTCAGAGCATACGGGAATGCACCAGAGTGATCAATGATCGCCTGGGCCGTCGTTCCATCGTGCTCGTTGGCCTCATGGGCGCAGGCAAGACGACAGTGGGCCGCCGTCTGGCACGTCGGCTCGGCCTGCCGTTCGTGGATGCCGATGCGGAAATCGAGCGTGCCGCCGGCAAGACCATCCCGGAGATCTTCGAGGAGGATGGCGAAGCCTTCTTCCGCGCCGGAGAGGAGCGGGTGATCGCCCGCCTGCTGGAGGGCGGGCCGCAGGTGCTGGCCACGGGCGGGGGGGCCTGGATGAGCGCGGCAACGCGGGCGCGGGTGAGAGAGAAGGGCGTCTCCGTGTGGCTGAAGGCGGATCTGGATATCCTCATGGAGCGGGTCTCGCGCCGTCCCGGGCGACCGTTGCTCAAGGCGCCCAATCCGCGAAAAGTGATGCAGGCGCTGATGGAGACGCGCTATCCGGTCTATGCGGAAGCGGACGTGACGGTGGAATCGCGCAACGTGCCGCATCAGGTGATCGTCAACGACATCATCCGCGCCGTAGGGCGCTGGCTTGAGCGCGAAGATCGAGGCATCAGGGGCGATACATGAGCAAGCAGGACATGGACGCGCCAGACATTGCCGTGACCGAGACGATGGTCGTGCCGGTGGCCCTGGGCGAGCGGTCCTATGACATCCACATCGGTGCCGGGCTCCTGGATTTTGCCGGTTCGGATATTGCCGACGTGCTGGCACGGCCGAAAACGCTGGTGGTGACGGACGAGCATGTGGCCAAGCTGCACCTGCCGGCTCTGGCCGAATCCCTCGCGGATGCAGACATCGCATTCGATACGGTGATCCTGCCGCCGGGCGAGGCCACCAAGAGCTTCGCACAGCTTCAGGCGCTGGTGGAGCGCATTCTGGAAGCGGGCCTTGAGCGCAATGACGCCGTGATCGCCTTCGGCGGCGGCGTCATCGGCGATCTCGTGGGCTTTGCCGCGGCCATCGCCCGGCGCGGCATGCCCTTCATCCAGATTCCCACCACGCTGCTGGCCCAGGTGGACTCCTCCGTGGGCGGCAAGACGGGCATCAACTCTCGCCTGGGCAAGAACCTGATCGGCGCCTTTCATCAGCCCATCCTCGTGCTGGCGGACACGGCGGTGCTGGATACCCTGCCCCGGCGCGAGCTGCTGGCAGGCTATGCGGAGGTGGCGAAATATGGTCTGCTGGGGGATGCGGCGTTCTTCGCCTGGCTGGAGCAGAACGGTCGCGCGCTGCTGGATGGCGACTTGCCGGCGCGACAGACGGCCATTGCCCGCTGCTGCGAGATGAAGGCGGCGATCGTGGCGGCCGACGAGCGCGAGGCCGGGCAGCGCGCATTGCTCAACCTGGGACATACATTCGGCCATGCCCTGGAGGCCGCGCTGGACTATGACGGCACGTTGCTGCATGGCGAGGCCGTGGCCATCGGCATGGCACAGGCCTTTCGCTTCTCCGAGCGCCTGGGCCTGTGCGCGACGGGGCTGGCTGAACGTGTGGCGGCTCATCTGGCAAGTGTGGGGCTGCCGACGGATCTTTCCGGTCTTCGCGAGCGGTTGCCGGATGCAGCAGGTCTGCTTGCCTTCATGCGACAGGACAAGAAGGCAAAACAGGGCCGGCTCGTCTTTGTTCTGGTGCGCGATATCGGCGAGGCCTTTCTCGCGGCCGACGTGGAGGAAAACGAACTGCTCGCCTTCCTGCAGGACGAGCTGGAGGCGGCGGCGTGAATGCGCCCGGGCGCCGGTCTGCCGGCCGGATTTTCAGAGCCTTGCCTGGCAGCCGGACGAGAGAGGAAGCGTCATCGGCGCCCTGGTCTCCGTCGCTTCAGTAAAGGCCGCGGAGCAGGCGGTCGATGTAGTCCAGCTCGGTTTTCGGGCGATCGGGCCGGGCCGCCCGCTCGCGCAGGGCTTCCAGAATACGGCGGGCACGTTCGATGGCACTTTCGTCCGGCACCATGTTTTCCCACGGACCATAGTCCTGCCCGAACTGGCGCAAGGGACGCCCCAGCGGATCGCGACCGCCGTTGCGGCCCAGGCGCCCCTGGCCGAGGCCCTGCCGGCGAGCCATCTGGCGGGCCAGATCACGGGCGCCCTGGCGCAGGGCGTCCAGGGCCCGGCGCTGATTGTCCAGGGCCTCGCGCTTGCGCTGTCCCTCGAGGGCACGACCGGCGCGATCCATGGCCTCGCCGGCGCGCCCCATGGCCGGTGGCGGCGAGTTGCCCTGCCGTTGCAGACTCTCCAGCAGGCGCTCGAGACGCCGGGCCAACTCCTGCTGACGGCGGGCAAGGTCACCAAACCCTCCGCGACCGCCGGATTGCATGCCGTTCTCGCCCGGGCGCGCCTGCTGGCGGCCGCCTTCGCCCTCGCGCCTCATGGGCGCGCCGGGCAGGGGAGAGCCCTGCATGTTCCCCTGGCTCCGACCGGAGTCGCCATGGCGGTCAGGCGCGCCGGCATCACCGGGCTGCCGGCTTCGATCGTCCGGCTGTCGGCCCTGGCCGGGCTGCTGCGGCCGGGTCTGCCAGGTCTCGTCCATGAGCCGCTGCTGCTCGCGCAGGAGGCGTTGCAACTCGGAGAGCATCCGGGCATCCGGGTTGCTGCCGGCCATGGCGCGATTGCCAGGCTGAAGATTCTGCAGCAGGTCATCCAGCTCGGCGAGCAACTGACGGGCGGCATCGCGGGAGCCGGTGCGGGCCAGGCTCTCGATGCGGTCCAGCATCTTCTGCAGGTCCTGCGGCGAGATCTGCCGGGCAGAACGATCGTCCAGCCGCTGGTTCTCGGGGGTCTGGCGGCGGGCCTGGCGGGCCATGGATTCGAGGTAGCGATTCATGGCTTCGCGCAGGCGTTGCGTCAGACGCTCGATCTCCTCCGGGGAGGCGCCACGCTCGAGGGCTTCTTCCAGGGCCTTGCGGGCGGCCTGCAGCTCCCTGCGGGCGTCGGCGAGGTCGCCATCCTCGACACGCACCGCGATGTGCCAGAGGGCATCCACCACCTCGCGCACGGTCTTCTCGTCCCGGGCAGCATGAAGCCGGCGGGCGGCCTGACGCAGGCCGAGATAGACGGCGGCATCCTCGATCAGCCCCTGCGGCCAGGCGGTGAAGGCGGCCAGCATGATGGCCACGTCACGTGCCCTCCAGGGCTGGAGAACGAGCTGCCGCCTCTGCTCCATGAGGGCGCGGGCCAGCGGGTGACGGAAGGCGCGGCCGGGCAGGGTGAAGACCAGCGGCCGGCTCGTGCCCTTCTGGCCGGCCTGATCCTCGGCTTCCAGCACGAGGCGCACGCGCATGCCGGCCCAGGGATGGGCGGCCAGATCGCGCGTGTATGTGCCCTTGGCCTTCTTCGGATTGAGGCGTGGCAGCGGAATGGTGAAGCGCGGCGGCTCATAGGCCAGCGGATGGTGCGGCAGGCCGGCCGGCACGCCGGCCTTGTGCCTGACGTCGGCGCCGGCTGCGGATCTGGCCGTTGGCGGCTCGATGGCTTCGGCCAGATCGATGGCCGCGCGGAGATTGGCCACGCCATAGTCATCCTCCACCTCCCAGGCGAGCTTCAGGCCGCCCAGACGCGTGGCTGCCGGGCGATCGGCAAGGCGCACGGCGGGCGGGGCGTCTGGCACGACCTCGATGATCCAGCGGGCCAGCTCACCACCATCACGCAGGATGGCGACAACGGAACGGGTGAGCTTCACGTCGGCCCTGTAGGTCTTCGGCTCGGTCTCGTCCGTACGGGTCAGGGCGTGGTCGGCAAGCTGGCGGCCGGCGCTACGGCCATCCTCGCGCAACTCGTGCAGCGCGAGATGTGGTGTGCGGGCGCCGGTCACGCGTACGGACAGGCGCGTGCCGAAGGGCACGGCGAAACCGCCGTTGCGACCGCTGGTGGCCGTTGCGGGCGAGGGTGCGCCGTTGGCCGAGGCGTTTTCGGCATTCTCGCCGCTGGCGAGCACGATGGGGGGGCGGCCCGTGTAGGCGGGTGGCGTGAGCCAGGCATCGACAGCCTCGAGGGATGCCGCCGGCAGGGGCACGTCCGGCAGCACGGCCAGCATGCTCTGCGGCAGCTGGCGCAGGCCGAACAGAAAGAGCCCCATGATGAGTGCCATGCCCAATGCATTGCGCAAGGCGAAGGGATCGCGCTGCGGCACTGCGGAGCGCGGCCAGCCGGCCTTCAGGCGATGGATGCGGCGCACGAGATGCTGCACATGGCGTTCCCACAGACGGCGCGCCAGGGGGGAATGGGCGGGCGCGGCCACCTGGTCACCCAGGGCATGCAGCGGGCGATCGGTCAGGCCGGAGGCCTGCTCCACGCGAGAGAGCACCGCTGCGTCATCAGGCCAGCGGAAGGCCCTGAAACTGCGAAGGCTCCAGAGCGCCGCGGCGATGAAACCTGCAAGGACGACCAGGCGCAGCCAGGCGGGCAGCACGAGCGGCAGGCCCGTGAGCAGATAGAGCGCAAAGACGCCTGCCACCATGGCGAAAGGCCAGATGGCCGGCCACAGGCGCTCCCACACCAGCGCTGCCCGCGCGCGCGCCATGGCCAGGCGGAGCCGCGTGCGCAGCGGACGGGGAAGACGGGTCTGTGCGTTTGGATCGCGCATGCGGGCCTCTCTCATGCCATGGGCCGGGCTCTCCGTTCCGGCGTGCATCCGTTGGCGGGATCCACCCGCGACAGGCCGATGTCGCAAGCGTGCCCGGCAACTCTAGCAGAAAAATGGCCATGGGCGGGATGAACATCCCGTCATGTCTTTTGACCTTTCACCCGATGATGCCGTTACGAAATGGAAAGGAAATCGGCGGCACAATGCGCCTGCTCGGAAAAACGGCCCCCGGAGATCGGAAGCCGGGCGGGACAGCCGTCCGCCGGCGGCGGTCTTCTGCCGCACGACACTTCCGGATCGAGCGGGCCGCAGACACGAGTGTCTGGCCAGCCGATGCCGGATCCGGGTACTGCGTACCGGCACGGGCTGGCAGAACAATCGTCGATCGTCCGGTGGCATGGATGCATGGCCCGCTTTCCCCTTGGTGGCGCAAGCGGGCCATCGCCGTTTCTGATGCATGGTTCACCACTGCTGGCGGTGCAGGTATTGCTCTCTTCTCTCTTTTCCGTTCCCTTTCGTTTCCTGCCCCGCTTTCGAACCGGTTTGCAGTCGGCGTGCTTGGGCCCGAACCTCTGGCACGGCTGCAGGCGAACATGACGAGAACAAAGACATCTGCAGATTCAGGGAGCGGTCTTTCACTTGCAGCAAACGGGATCCGCCCCCGGTTCATTCCGCGGCTTCGCGGCGGATGTCGTTCCACAGGGGACGCAGGCGCTCGGGCAGGGCGGCAAGCACGCGGGTGATGGCGGCCTTCAGCTCGTCGAAGCCGGCGGTGGTGCGGCAGATGCCCTCTTCCATGTAGAGCTCGCGGTTGATCTCGATCTGGATGGCCTGGAAGCCCAGGCCCGCCAAGCCGTAATGACGGGTGATGAAGCCGCCCGTGTAGACGCGATTGCGCGAGACGGTATAGCCCTCGCGGGCGAAGAGGTCGTGCAGCACGTCCATGAGCAGGGGCGAACAGCTTCGACCTTCGCCATCGCCCAGAATGATGTGCGGCTTGCGCCCTCCCAGCGGCGTCATGGAGCGGGCGGCGGAAGCTGGCATGGAGTGACAGTCCACCAGCACGGCCTGCCCCCAACGGCGGCGCAGGCCCTCCAGCAGGGCCTGCAGGCCCATGTGCCAGGGATAGTAGCCTTCCGAGAGACGACGGCGGCCCTCCTTCCAGGTGAGCGGACGGTCGTGAATCTCCATGCCTTCGGCGACGATGCGCGGAATGACGCCAAGGCCGGCGCGCACACGTTCCGATTCGATGACCGCGTCGGCCGGTAGCCGATCAGCGAACATTTCCGGATCCAGCTCGCGGGGGTCGCGATTGAGATCCAGCCAGGCGCGCGGGCGCTGGGCCGCATAGAGCCAGAAGCCGCATGCAGGCGCCGCCGCAAAGAGCTGGTCCACCAGAAAGTCCTCGGACAGGCGGAGGACGTCGAAGGACAGGGGTGACCGTTCGACAAAGTCGCGCGGCCAGCAGCGGCCCGAGTGGGGCGAGCTGAAGACCACGGGGCAGGCCCGGGCCTGCGGTGCACGCAGGGCCGCAATGCGGTTGCAGGCCTCACCGCCCACAAGGGCTTCGGCCATGAACTCCCTGCAGTTGTTCTTGCCCTTGGTGCTCATGGAGGGAAGAATTGCCAACAGGTCCGGTCAAGGTCAATCGTGCAATGGGGAGGCTTTGCGCATGACGGATATCGTGCTGAAGCAGGGAGACATCACGAAACTTGCCGTGGATGCCATCGTGAACGCGGCCAACGAGAAACTGCTCGGTGGTGGCGGCGTGGACGGAGCGATCCACCGCGCGGCCGGTCCCGAGCTTCTGGAGGAATGCCGGCAGATCGGTGGCTGCCCGACGGGCGAGGCGCGCATCACGAAGGGATACCGGCTGCCGGCGCGGCATGTGATCCATGCGGTGGGGCCCGTCTGGCGCGGGGGCGGACACAACGAGCGCGCACTGCTGGCCTCGGCCTATCGGCATTCCCTTGCGCTGGCGCGAGACCATGGGCTGAAGTCCATCGCCTTCCCGGCCATTTCCACCGGTGTCTACGGCTTTCCCAAGGACGAGGCGGCTAGGATCGCCGTGTCCGCGGTGCGCGATTTCGTCACCGAACATCCGGAGGCGCTCGATCTTGTCATCTTCTGCTGTTTCGACGAAAGTTGCATGCAGGCCCATCGTGTGGCACTCCAGGAGCTGTGGCCGGACTACAGGGAGGAAGCGTGAATGGCGCGTTTCGTGGTGACCGGGGCATCCCGCGGCATCGGGCTCGAAATGGTGCGGCAGCTGAATGCGCGCGGCGAGGATGTGATCGCTGCCGTGCGCCACGTCACACCGGCACTCGAGGCCATCGGCTGCGAGATTGCCGAGGGCGTGGACGTGACCACGGACGACGGTGCCGAGCGCCTGGTGGGGGCCCTGAAAGGGCGGCGCGTGGACGTGCTGGTGAACAATGCGGGGCTGCTGATCTCCGATACCCTGCAGACGCTGGATTTCGACAATGCGCTGAAGCAATACGAAGTGAACGCGCTGGGTCCCCTGCGTATCACCCGGGCACTGCTGCCGCTGATGGAGACGGGCTCCAAGGTGGTGATCGTGACGTCGCGGGTGGGGTCGCTCACGGACAATGCCTCCGGCGGCAATTATGGCTATCGCATGTCCAAGGCGGCGGCCAACATGGCAGTCGTGAATCTCTCCATCGAGCTGAAGGCCCGCGGCATCGCCGTGGCGGCACTGCACCCCGGCTACGTGCGCACGGACATGACGCACGGCAATGGCAACATCGATCCCGCGGCGGCGGCACGGGGGCTGCTGCTCCGCATCGACGAGCTGGACATGGAGCGCACCGGCACCTTCTGGCATGCGGAGGGCTATCCGCTGCCCTGGTGAGCCAGCAGCTGCCGGCTCGAAGAGGGTGCAGCATGCGGTGCATCTCGACGGGCACCCACGGGTGGCGTCTTGCTCCCTTGTAGTGCGCAGGGGGCGTTGACTTTCAGGGCCGCGAAAGGCTATATCGCGCCAGATCAGTTTCGGCAGATCACAGGCCACCACCGTTCTGCGGCCTTCTTGCATGCGTTTCGCGCGAGAGGGACGCAGGGTGGTGGCGGCTTTTCTGCCCGAATCACGGACGGGACAATCACGGCACAATCACGGCAAGGAATCATCCGCCGGGACGGTCCGGGATACTGTCCGGAGAAGGCCTGTGCCGACCGCACGTGGCTGGCGGAGCCAGGGCGAGCGCTCACGCAATGGCCTTGCGGCGCGGTGCGGGGCGTTACGGACATGCCGGGCTTTCAGTGCGGGGCACGAAACAAGCCACGAGGGTTTTGGCCATGAACATCATCGACGAGCTCGAGAAGGAGCAAATGGAAAAAATCGCCGCCAAGCGGCCCATCCCGGAATTTCGTCCCGGGGATACGGTGGTCGTGGCGGTGCGCGTGAAGGAAGGCGACCGCTCCCGCATCCAGAACTTCGAGGGGGTGGTCATCGCCCGCAACGGGGCGGGACTCAACGAGAGCTTCACCGTGCGCAAGATCTCCTATGGCGAGGGCGTGGAGCGCGTGTTTCCGCTCTATTCGCCGAACATCGAGGAAATTCGCGTGGTGCGCTATGGCAAGGTGCGCCGGGCCAAGCTCTACTACCTGCGCGGCCGCACCGGCAAGGCGGCGCGCATTCCCGAGGAGCTGCCGCATCGCGTGGCCAAGCTGCGGGCGCGCAATGCGGCCATCATGAAGAAGGCGGCCGAATCCGGAAACGCCGAGGCTGAGGGTGGCGACGCCGGCGGGCAGGCCGAGGGCTGAGGCCGGGGCCTGGCGTTGCATGGTGGCGCTGGCCTGCAAAAGGACATTCGAAGAAAGGGCGCGGGCGCACGGGTGGCCCGCCGCCCTTTTTTCATGCCGTGTTCCTTGTCGTGCGCCTTTCGGATTCTTGTGGCGAGCGGCCAGGGACGTGTCGGTTTACAAGCCGGGGCGCGGGCAATAGATTGACCCGCAAGCAGGCCGCGGCCCCCGACAGACTGCCGGCACATGGACAACAGGCCGCGGCAAAGTGGACGTCATGTTTCTTTATGGACAGCTGAGAACGGAACATCATGACAGGCCGCACGCTCTATGACAAGATCTGGGATGCCCATGTCATCGAGACGAACGAGGATGGCTCCTCGCTGATCTGGATCGACCGGCACCTGATCCACGAGGTGACCAGCCCGCAGGCCTTCGAGGGTCTCCGCCAGGCCGGGCGCAAGGTGCGTCATCCGGAAAAGACGCTGGCGGTGGTGGATCACAACGTGCCGACGACGGACCGCTCCAGGGGCATCGACGATCCGGAATCGCGGCTGCAGGTGGAAACACTGGCCCGCAACTGCGAGGAATTCGGCATCACCTATTTCAACGAGCACGATTCCCGGCAGGGCATCGTGCATGTGGTGGGGCCGGAACAGGGCTTCACGTTGCCGGGCACGACCATCGTCTGCGGCGATTCGCATACCTCCACGCACGGCGCCTTCGGCGCGCTGGCGCACGGCATCGGCACTTC
>CAZNLW010000060.1:0-10830 GCA_964574205.1 uncultured Rhizobiaceae bacterium
GACGACCATGAGCTCGCGCGCGCGCATCACCCCCGAGAAGCGCACATCCGGCGGGATGACCGCGGCGCTGGTGATGTCGGCCGCGGCATCGATGCGCCCGAGATCCTCCGCAAGTGCCCGCTCTATAGCCTGTTCCACGTCCGCCGCCGCGAGCGGCGGGGCCAGTTCCAGCATGTCTGCCCCTTTCCCTGTGTGCCGTCCGTGTCATCCTGCCTTTCGGTTTACAGGACATAGGCCGGTTCGACACCGGGAAAAAGGGGGCACTGCGCCTGCCTTCCCGCCATCCGCATCCATGAATTGCAAGACCAGCGCCACGCGCACGGCGGCCTCCGACAAGTGCATTCCGTCTTCCTGCCGTGTCTGCTCCTGCTGGCGCCGGCTGGTGCGGTCTAGCGATATTGCCGGCGCAGGGCAGCCACCTTGCGGGCATAGGCACGGGCCGCGCGCGTGGGCCTTCTGGCATAGAGGCCCTGGTTGTGCTTCCACACGCCGCCCTTGCGGATGGCCAGGGCCAGATGCTTCATGCCCCAGTAAGCCCCCGTGCTGCAGCGCAGGAGCCCCCGGCGCGAGCCGCGATAGCCCAAGGCCCGGGCCGTGGCCAGCTTGATCTGCAGCAGCCCCAGCTCGCCGGCCCGGCCCACGGCGGAACAACGGAACCCGCTCTCCAGCCGGCAGACGGCCAGCGCCGTGCTGACCGGCACGCCAAAACGACGTGCCGCCGCCTTGCAGGCGTGGATGCCCGGCGCCCGCGAGCGCGCCAGTCGTCCCCGGCCACGGCGCTTGCGCACGATCCGCTTCGCCTTTCGAGGGCTCGTGGACAAGACGCTGCCCTTCTTTCGCATGAACGGACGCTCGGCCGTGAAATTCGTGCGCGCCTTGAAATTCGACCGCTTCACGTCGGCCCCGGCCGGTGCACTCGCCAGCACGAGACCGGCGGCCATGACACCGGCTGCAACCACGGTAGAAACCGAAGAAAAAAATCTGACAGACATGCAGATGCCCCCTGTCGTGTTGTCGTTGTTGTCCAAAACCTCGAAACCTTCCCGCCTGCTGCCGGAGCCTGGCGTCGGGGCCGGCCCGATGGAGGCCGTTCGAGAACGGCAGACCATCACCTCTCATGTGTCACGGCCTCTCATGTGCCGTTTGCCGTTTGCCGTTCACTGCCTGTCGCAGACAGGCGAAACGATACAGGCTCCTGTCCAGTGAATCCGGGGGCGGGATCAGCCGCCCTCGACAAGCGGCCACCCGCCCTGAAAGTAGCAAGACCCTTGCCAACGCCCCAGAAACGTGCAGCGTCGGGATTCTTGCAGGATTTGTGGCAAAAATACGGTTACGCTCCCGTTTCAGTCCGGCACGTTTCCTCTTTTCCGTCCATGGTTTTCGGATTGTGGCAGGATTCGCCGGCCCGGCGGAGGCCACCCCGCCCGTACCAGATCGGGACAACGGTGCCGGATCAGGACGCCAGCCGGCGTCTGGCCTCGGTCATGACGGTCAGGAACATCTCCGGCGTCAGCCGGCCGGTCTGGGTGTTGTAGCGAGAGCAATGGTAGCTGTCGATCAGCACCCGCCCCTGCGGCAGTTCGTGGACTGCGCCGTGGGCAAAGGCATGGCGGGCACGCACGAGCCCGTGGGCCATGAGCACGGCATCGTGCGCCACGCGCCCCAGCGCGACGATGACCTTCAGGGGTCTTCTCTCCAATTCGCAGGCGAGGAAGCGATTGCAGCTGGCGATTTCCTTCGGCGTGGGCCTGTTCTCCGGCGGCACGCATCGCACGGCGTTGACGATCACCGTGTCGACGAGCTCCAGGCCGTCATCGGGCCGTGCCGCATAGACGCCTCTGGCCAGTCCGAGGCGAACGAGCGTGCCGTAGAGCAGTTCGCCGGCATGGTCGCCCGTGAAGGGCCGCCCGGTGCGATTGGCTCCTTTCAGCCCCGGTGCCAGGCCGATGATGGCCAGCCGCGCATCGTCCGGTCCGAAAGGCGGCACGGGCGCGTTGAACCACTCCGGATGGCTTGCGCGCTGCGCCTCGCGATACCGGACAAGGCGCGGACACAGGCCGCAATCCCGAGGTGGCCAGCAGGGCGCCAGCGCGCCGTTTCCGATTTCCTTCTCCCGCCTCGTCTCCCGCTTGCCGGCGGCCTGGCCTTCCGCCGGGGGGTCAGCTCTCGTCATCGACGATATCGTCATCCTCCGCGACATTGCCACGGGCATGCCCGTTCTGTGGTGAGCGCTCGCGCCCGATGTCCTTTTCCAGATCCACGAGATCGACAAAGTCGTCGGCCTGCCGGCGCAGGTCGTCGGCGACCATGGGCGGGCGCACCGCCAGCGAGGAGACCACGGTCACGCGGCAGCCCATGTCCTGCACCGCCTCGATCAGGGAACGGAAATCGCCATCGCCGGAGAAAAGCACCACATGATCGAGCATCGGCGCCAGCCGCATCATGTCCACGGCGAGCTCGATGTCCATGTTGCCCTTGGTCTTGCGCCGACCCTGCTCGTCGGTGAACTCCTTGGCCGGCTTGGTGACGACCATGTAGCCGTTGTAGTCCAGCCAGTCGATCAGCGGACGCAGGGGGGAATACTCGGCATCATCCCTCAGCGCGGTATAATAGATGGCCCGCACCACGCGCGTGCGATTGCGGAAATAGGCCAGCAGGCGCTTGTAGTCGATGTCGAAGCCCAGGGCACGGGCCGTGGCATAGAGATTGGAGCCGTCGAGAAAGATGGCCGTGCGCTCGTCCTCGTAGAGACGCATGCGAAACTCCTTTCATGATGAAAAGTCTTTGTCCAAAGTTCCGGATCTGGACCCGGGTCATGGTCTAGGCCGCTGCCGGAGGTCTGTCAAATGCACCCAACGTCAGGTCATCTGCTGCTGGCGCTCGGCGCCAACGTGCGGGGGTGTATCGGCAATCCGTGCGCAACCCTGCAATGGGCGCTCGCGGAGCTGTCGCAACCAGATCTCATCGTCCTGCGCGTCTCCTCGGTCTGGTCCTGCGCCCCGTTCGGACGCGTGAGGCAGCCCCGGTTCGTCAATGCCGTGATCCTGGCCCGCACGGCGTGCTCTCCGCAGGCGCTGCTTCATCTGGTGAAAACGCTGGAAACACGCGCCGGCCGCCGCCGCGGCAAGGCCTGGGGGCCACGGGCGCTGGACATCGACATCCTGGACCTGGACGGTCTTCCTCGCCGCCCCGCGGGCATGGGACGGCACGCGCGCGGCACCACGGCCCATGCCTGGCAGCGCAAGGGGCTCGTGCTGCCCCATCCCGGTGTTCACGAGCGTCCCTTCGTGCTCCTGCCACTTGCGGAGATCTGGCCGGACTGGCGCCATCCCCTGCTGGGACGCACGGCCTGCCAGCTCCTGCATACCCTGCCCCCCCGGCTGCGCCGGTCCTGCCATCGTCTCGCGGCGAATCTCTTGCCGCCTTCCCTGCCCTCATCGCCTCTTCACCTTCCAGCAACGTCTCATGGGGCAGGATGCGCGCATGCCATCCGGATCCGGGACATGGCTTGACAGGCCCGCCCTGCCTGGGGCACGCCATGTATGGTTTTGCAGCGCGAGCATGTTTCGTTCACAGGTTTCGGGGGAAGACATGAAAACGGTGCGCCCTGCCATCATGCTGGCCCTGGCCGGCTGCTTGTCCGTCACCCTCGTGGCGGGCACGGCCGCGGCCAGGGAGACTGTCCGCAAGTACAACTTCACCATCAGCAAGAAGGCCTTCGACGCCAGCCCGCAGGCCGCGAAGAGAACAGCGCGGAACCCGCAGAAGCCGAAGGGGCGCGAATCGGTGCGCCTCAGCGCCCTTTTCGACAATTTCACCCGTTCATCCACACCGCGGCGGGATGGCCGCATCTATGCCGGTGGTCGCTATCTGGGCAAGACCATCGTGACCTTCAATCGCCGGTTCAGACCCGGCACAATCTACGTGAACACGGCGGAAAAGGCGCTCTATTACGTGCTGCCCGGCGGCAAGGCCATCAAGTATGGCGTGGGCGTGGGGCGCGAGGGCTTCACCTGGAAGGGCCGCCACCGCATCACCATGAAGAAGGAATGGCCCGAATGGCGTCCGCCGGAGGAAATGAAGATCCGCGAATGGAAAAAATACGGCCGGCGCCTGCCGGACGTGATGAAGGGCGGGCCCAACAATCCGCTGGGAGCCCGCGCGCTCTACATCGGCAACACGCTCTATCGCATTCATGGCACCAACAACCCGCGGTCCATCGGCAAGAACGTTTCCTCGGGCTGCATTCGCATGCTCAACGAGGAGGTCATCGATCTCTACGATCGCGTGAAGATCGGCGCGCCGGTGATCGTGGAATAATTCCCTTGCATTCGCCGGCAGAAAGGGCTAGACAGCCGTGTCGGAATGCAGGCTGCATGGAGGCTGCCATCTCCTTTTTCGGATGGCGGCCTTTGCCGGTTTGAGGCGCGCGGCTGCATCGTGCCCGATACCGGGCGGAGAGGCAGGCGGTCTCGCCCTTCGGCCCTGTCCGGTGCAGCCGCCGAGGCCGGATCATCGCTTTCGGGAGATCATGCATCATGGCGCGCGTCACGGTAGAGGATTGCATCGAGAAGGTTCCCAATCGCTTCGAGCTCGTGCTGCTGGCTGCCTATCGGGCCCGGCTCATCTCGCAGGGCGCGCCGCTCACGGTGGAGCGTGACAACGACAAGAACTCCGTCGTCGCCCTGCGCGAGATCGCCGACGGCACCGTGAATCCGGAGGATCTGGAGGAGCAGCTCATCCATTCCATGCAGAAGCACGTGGAAGTGGACGAGCCGGAGCCTTCCGAGGCCCCGCTGCTTTCCGCTCCCGGCGCTGCCGAGGCGGCCGACGAGCCCGTGCCGGAGCGCATCAGCGAAGAGGAACTCCTGCGCGGACTGGAGGGGCTGCCGCCAGCGGAGAGCCCGGGATCACAGCGCTCCGGTTTCTGACCCTTCCATTCCCTTCCGACTGGCAACACGGCCTTTCGACGGCCAGCCGAAGTCGTGGTGAATCGGGATTCGGGACCTGGAACAGGGCGGGCGGCAGCCGTGGGGCTTGCCGCCCGCGTTGCGTTCTCCCCGGTGCCTCCCCGTCGTCGATGTTCCGGCGGCCGCGCCGCCTCCCCTTGCGTCATGCGGCAAATGCCGCTCATATACGGACTGACGGCTGTGAATTCGTCGATCTCTTCCTTCATGCCTGACAATCGACAAGGGCAACATGGACAGCAATCCGGCACGCACGACAGGCAGGATCTCTCGGGATACCCCCTCCCCGGCAACCCGGCAAGGACAGGAGGCCGTGCAGCTTTCGACAACCTCCAGCGACAGGACAACCGGTCCGGGAATGCCTGTGGCCGTGCGTGATGAGGCGGCCACGGTGCCGTCGACGCCAGCGCCCAAGACGCGCCGCCTCATGCGTCAATACGAGCTGGTGGAGCGTGTGCTCAGCTATGATCCGGATGCCAACGAGGCCCTGCTCAATCGTGCCTACGTCTATGCCATGAAGGCCCATGGCGACCAGAAACGCGCCTCGGGCGATCCCTATTTCTCGCATCCGCTGGAGGTGGCCGCCATCCTCACCGAGCTGAAGCTGGACGATGCCACCATCGCCACGGCCCTTCTGCATGACGTGGTGGAAGACACCGACGCCACGCTGGAAGAGATCCGCCAGCTCTTCGGCGAGGAAATCGCCGAGCTGGTGGAAGGGCTGACCAAGATCCGCCGGCTCGATCTCATCTCCCGCGAGGCTGCCCAGGCGGAAAACCTGCGCCGCTTTCTCATCGCCGTCTCCCGGGATGTGCGCGTGCTGCTGGTGAAGCTGGCCGACCGTCTGCACAACATGCGCACGCTCGAGCACATGCCACCGCACAAGCAGCGGCGGATCGCCGAGGAGACCATGGACATCTACGCCCCCCTCGCCGGGCGCATGGGGCTGCAGAACATCCGCGAGGAACTGGAGGACCTGGCCTTTCGCGTGCTCAAGCCGGAGGCCTATGCCCAGATCCAGGAGCGCCTGCGCGCGCTGGAGGCGGAAAGTCACGACACGCTGGCCGAGATTCGTCAGGAGATCGAGGCCGTGCTGGCGGACAAGGGGCTGCGGGCCACCGTCACCGGCCGTCGCAAGCGTCCCTATTCCATCTGGCGCAAGATGCAGCTGAAACGTCTGTCGCTGTCGCAGGTGACGGACATTTTCGGCTTCCGCATCATCGTCGACGAGGTGGATGACTGCTACCGCGCGCTCGGCGCCGTGCACCAGGCATGGAAGGTGGTTCCCGGCCGTTTCAAGGACTACATCTCCATGCCCAAGATGAACGGCTACCAGTCCATCCACACCACCGTGCGCGGCCCCGGCGGGCGCCCCGTGGAGCTGCAGATCCGCACCTGGCACATGCACGAGGTGGCCGAGCGTGGCGTGGCGGCCCATGGCCTCTACAAGGATGCGAAGAACCAGAAGGAATCCGAGCAGGGCGTCACCGTGCCCGTGGAAGTGGCCGATGCCTACCGCTGGCTGCGCGAACTGGTCGAACGGCTCGAGGAGGGCAAGACACCGCAGGATTTTCTCGAACACACCCGGCTGGAGCTCTTTACCGACCAGGTCTTCTGCTTCACGCCCAAGGGCGATCTGATCGTGCTGCCCCGCGGGGCCACGGCCATCGACTTTGCCTATGCCGTGCACACGGACGTGGGCAATGCCGCCGTGGGCTGCCGCATCAACGGCCATCACGCCCCGCTCATCACCCAGCTGAACAATGGCGACGAGGTGGAGATCATCACTTCCCCGCAACAGGAGGTACCGCCCGCCGCCTGGGAGAAGGTCGTGGTCACGGGCAAGGCGAAGGCCGCCATCCGCCGCGCCAACCGCCTGGCCACGCGTGCGGAATACATCGGCCTGGGCGAGGAGATCCTGGAGCGCTGGCTGGCCCGTTTCGGCCGTCGGCTGGACCGGGCAGCTCTGGCCAAGGCCTTTCCGCGCCTCGGCATCATGGACGTGGACGACGGACTGGAGGCCTTGGGCCGCGGCACGCTCCGGATCGGCGAGCTGCTGGATGCCCTCGGCCTGGAACGCGACGGCGAGGAAGAGCAGCCCGTGCCCGGCCGTCGCGGCACGGACCCGGAAGGCCGCCTGCTCATGCGGAGCGCCGTGATCACCCGCGGCATCGACCGTCCCCTGCCCATCCGCATCTCGCCGGTGACCGGCGCGGTGCCGGGGGAGCGCATCGTCGGCATTCCGGAGGATGACGGCATCACCATTCATCCCATTTTCTCCCGCGCGCTGGAAGCCCACGAGGAACATGCCGACGAGTGGGTGGACATGCGCTGGAACGAGGCAGAGCTGGATGGTGCCCTCTTCCCTGCCCGCATCCGCGTGACCGTGCACAACGAGGTGGGGGCGCTGGCGGAGGTCGCCGGCATCATCAGCCGGGCCGGCGCCAACATCGAGAACCTGGTGATGACCCAGCGGGCCAGCGACTTCTATGACTTCGACATCATGATCGAGGTGCGTGACGTGGAGCACCTCAACGACATCCTCCATGGCCTGCGCCAGTCCGGCCTGGTGGCCGCGGCCGAACGCTTCAGCGGATGAGGGGCGGCCTGTCGGTTTCCGAGGGGAGCGGGCATCATCAGACACGCTCCCCTGACTTGAAGAAAAGCATGGGGGTGATCTCGACAATTCTCGACAATTCCTGCCAGTCTGGCAGATTGGAAAACTTTTCCCGTTCGTGTGCAGGGAAATGGCCCTGAAGGGACAGCCTTCCTGGTGAACCCCATGCGCAGCGGCGGCAATGTCTCCGTCCCGGTGAGAGGCGGAGGCCTTTCACCGTGGCATTTCACACTCGAACGGAAAGGAAAGGAGAGAGAAAGGCCAATGGCGCGAGCGACGGGACTCGAACCCGCGACCTCCGGCGTGACAGGCCGGCGTTCTAACCAACTGAACTACGCCCGCATGCGAATGTGAATGTGAACCGTGTGCCTCGGGTGGCCGTCATTCATGTCCGGCCCGAGGCCCTTTCGGCTCGGAACGAGTGGTGAGATAAGCGCTGCGCCCTTCCAAGTCAAGCGGAATTTTCTCTCCTCTTGCCAATTTCTCTCCGGTGCCCGATCATGCCGCGCAAGGGGATCCGACAAGGGGAAAGGCAGCCATGACCGATCCGGGAAAGGACCCGAGCACGGACCGCAAGCTGCGCGAGACGCATGCTTCCCGGCGCAAGCTGTCGGCCGCAGCTCGCCTTGGTGATTCGGCGCGTCGTCATGGCGGACAGGAGGGCGCGTCCGAGCCCATCATCCACATCCCTCTGATCTTTCGCCGTATCGACCGGGGCATTGCCCGCTTCATCGACCCTCTGGGCAACCTGCTGGTGGATCTCTTCCACTATGGGGCCCTCTTCGCCATCGGCGCGGTCACGGTCTATGCCACGGTGCACGAGATTGCCACCGTGCTCACCAGCGGCCCGGCAAAGATCGAGGATCTGCTGCTGCTCTTCATCTACCTCGAGATCGGCGCCATGGTGGGGATCTACTTCCGCACCAATCGCATGCCGGTGCGCTTTCTCGTCTATGTGGCGATCACGGCGCTCACCCGCCTGCTCATCGGCGAGGCCGGCAAGCACGAGGCCGGCACCGCCACCACTTCCTATGCCGATCTCATGTGGATCGCTGGCGCCACCTTCGTGCTTGCCCTCGCCCTGTTGCTGCTGCGCTTCGGCTCGGCCAAGTTCCCTTCCCCACCGTCGGACCATGAATCGATCCTGCGCCGCCTGGCTCGCGATTCCGCGCAGGAACAGAATCGCAAGCCACGCGACACCGATTCGCCATGATCCGGGGCAAGGCAGAAACGGAGGTGCGCAGTCCCGGCTTCAAGTCCTGCTCAATCGTGGGCACTGACCGTGTGCGAGGGAACCTTGCGGCTGGCGAGGACAAAGCGTTCGGCCAAGGCTTCGGCACGGGTGCGGCCGGCCTCGTCCAGCTGTGTGCTGAGCGCCTTGATGCGCTGCACGAGTCTCTGCCCCTGATCCTTGTCCACCGGCATGCGCGCGGCAATGAGATACCAGGAGAGGGCTGCCACCGGGTCCTTGCGAATGTAGCCCTTCAGCCCGTTGCGCGCGAGATCGCCCAGAAGGATCGCGGCCGGCGCATGGTCGAGCTGTGCGGCCTTCATCAGCCAGCCCAGCGCCCGCCGCGGCCGTTTGCGCATGCCCTCGCCCTTCAACGCGAGCAGGCCGAGACCATAGAAGGCGCCCGGATGTCCATGCCCGGCCGCGATGTTGTAAAGGCGAAAGGCCCGCCGCGGATCTCGCTTCAGCCGCTTTCTGCCGATGCCGGTGCGATAGTAGTCCGCCACGCGCACGAGCGCATCCACCGTCATCATCAGGCGCATGCGGTTGGTCTCGTCGGGGTCATAGGCCAGCGCCACCTTGCGATAGTAGCGATAGGCCCTGAGATCATCCCGCTTCGCTCCCTTGCCGAGGCGGTAGATGTGCCCCAGATACCACGCGGCCACGAGGCTGCCGCGTCGGGCCGCCCGTTCAAAGGCCTTGCGCGCTGCCACATATTGCCCCTTGCGCCAGGCTGTCCTGGCCCTTTCCAGATCCTCCTTCCAGCCGGGTCGGGTCGTTGCCCCGGATTGATAGGCCCGGGGTGCAGGCTCGTAGGAATGAAACTGCCTGATGGGCAGATCCAGCACGTCACCCGCCGTCACCGGCCGGCTGCCGACCGGCAGCATGAGACCCGCCACAACCAGCCCCATGCCGAGCGCCTGCAACGGGTGTCCCTGCCCCCGCATGCGCCGCACAGGTCTGCCCCCCTGCCCGTGATCAGATATCCGCATAGGTCCGTTTCTCGCCCTTCGCCCCCGGATGGGTCACCGCCCCGTGGCGTGCCGATCCCACCAGCTGCGCATATTTCCACAGTGCGCCGGCGCCGAAATTGTCCTCCGGCGGCTGCCATCCGGCCCGCCGTTTCGCCAGCTCTTCCTCGGACAGTTCCACCTCGATGGTCCCGGCCACGGCATCGATGGCGATGATGTCGCCATCGCGGATGAGGCCGATGGGCCCGCCCACGGCCGCCTCCGGCGACACGTGACCGATGCAGAAACCCCGCGTGGCCCCGGAGAAGCGCCCGTCGGTGATCAACGCCACCTTGTCGCCCATGCCCTGGCCGTAGAGGGCGGCCGTCGTGGCCAGCATCTCGCGCATGCCGGGGCCCCCCTTCGGCCCCTCGTAACGGATCACGAGCACCTCGCCTTCCCTGTAGCGGCGGTGGGTGACGGCCTCGAAACAGGCCTCCTCGTTGTCGAACACCCGGGCCGGGCCACGGAACTTCAGGTTCTTCATGCCTGCCACCTTCACGATGGCCCCGTCCGGCGCCAGATTGCCCTTCAGCACCACCACGCCGCCGGTGGGCGAGATCGGATCGGAGGCCGGGCGCACCACGTCCTGTTCGTCATTCCACCGCACGTTCGCCAGGTTCTCCGCCACCGTGCGCCCGGTCACCGTCAGGCAGTCGCCGTGCAGATACCCCTCCTCGAGCAGCGTCTTCATCAGCAGCGGAATGCCACCGGCCTCGAACATGTCCTTGGCCACATACCTGCCGCCCGGCTTCAGGTCGGCGATATAGGGCGTCTTCTCGAAGATGCGACCCACGTCGAAGATGTCGAAGTCGATGCCGCACTCGTTGGCAATGGCCGGCAGGTGCAGCGCCGCATTGGTGGAGCCGCCGGAGGCCGCCACCACCGCCGCGGCATTCTCCAGCGCCTCGCGGGTGACGATGTCGCGCGGGCGGATGTTCTGCTCGAGCAGCTTCATCACCTGCTCGCCGGCGGCAAAGCAGAACTTGTCGCGGATCTCGTAGG
>CAZNLW010000060.1:10840-12909 GCA_964574205.1 uncultured Rhizobiaceae bacterium
GCCGGCGCCCCGCAGGAATAGGGCAGCGCCAGGCCGATGGCCTCGGCCACCGTGGCCATGGTATTGGCCGTGAACTGCGCACCGCAGGCGCCAGCGGAGGGGCAGGCCACATGCTCCAGCTCGTCCAGGTCCGCATCCGTCATGTCCCCGACGGAATGCCGACCCACGGCCTCGAACACGTCCTGGATGGTCACCGGCCTGCCACGAAAGGTGCCGGGCAGGATGGAACCGCCATAGATGAAGACGGACGGCACGTTCAGCCGGCACATGGCCATCATCATGCCGGGCAGCGACTTGTCACACCCCGCCAGCCCCACGAGCGCGTCATAGCAGTGCCCGCGCATGGTCAGCTCCACCGAATCGGCGATCACCTCGCGCGAGACCAGCGAGGACTTCATGCCCTCGTGGCCCATGGCAATGCCGTCGGTCACCGTGATCGTGGTGAACTCCCGCGGCGTGCCGTGGGCGGCCGCCACCCCCTGCTTCACCGCCTGCGCCTGGCGCATCAGGGCAATGTTGCAGGGCGCCGCCTCGTTCCAGCAGGTGGCCACCCCCACCAGCGGCTGATGCACCTCCTCGTCGGTCAGTCCCATGGCATAGAGGAAGGCACGATGCGGCGCCCGCTCCGGCCCCTCGGTCACGTGGCGGGAAGGAAGACGGCTCTTGTCGAACTTCACCTTGGCGTCCATGACTGCACTGCCCCATCTGTCTGCCGGCTGCCGCGCAGGCACAGCCCGGCTGAAACGCTTCTCACGACATGCCGACCAGGGCAACGGCCCTTGCCATGCCTTGCGGCACCGTCTTCCCGACCTGTTCGCGGCCTCGTCCCGGTGCCACAAGAGGCAGCGAGCCCCTCGCCCTTGCCAGCCTCGCCGCAAGCTGCGGACTCGCTGCGGCCCGGCCGGCATCCATCCGCTCCCGGCCGGCACATGCCGTTGCCTTTCACCCCCGGTCAGGAAAAACCTGCCCCTCGCCCGCCTGGTGCTGCCCTGCCCGGCCATCTGCAAACACCGTGCAGACTGGCGAACGCACTTCAAGCCTTATGCCCTCGCGCCCAGGTTCACACCCCTGGCACCCAAGGTCACAGCCCCGTGTCCAAACTCATGCCGCCGGGCAGCACGCTGCTGCGGGCAGATCCGGCTTCAATATTAAGGTGAATGAGGGAAGGAAAGTGGCGGCCGAAAGCCGCCCGCACGAAAAGCCAAAGGCTGTGGCAAACTTGCCACAGCCTCCCGAACCCTCTTGCCGGTCACCGAGCGGCAGGGCCTTTCTCACGGCCTTTCAGGCCGCCCGCCCGCTGTCGGATCTCAGGGAATGAGATCCTTGATGTACTTCGGCAAGGCAAAGGCCGCCTTGTGCACTTCCGGCGTATAGTAACGGGTGCGAAGCTTCTCCGCCTTGTAACGGCGCTCCAGCACCTCCAGCGGCGTGGCCCGCAATTCCGTGTCGTTGGTGCCCCAGCCGATGGCCAGAGCCCCGCCGGCATAGCCGGGCACGCAGGCGGTGTAGCAGGTATGATCCACGAAGAGTTTCCTGAACACGCTCATGGTGTGCACGAGCTCGTCCGCCTGCGTGAAGGGCACGCCGTTCTGCGTGACGATCACGCCACCGGTGGCCAGCCGGTCCCTGCAGTTGCGATAGAACGTCTCCGAGAACAGCACGATGCCGGGGCCGACAGGATCGGTGGAGTCGACGATGATCACGTCGAATTCCTCCTCGGCCTCGGCCACGTATTTCGCGCCGTCGGCGACCACGAGCTCATAGCGCGGATCGTCGAAGGCGCCATCGGAGATCATCGGCAGATACTTCCTGGAGAACTCGATGACCTCGGCATCGATCTCCACCTGCACGATGCGCTCCACCGCCGGATACTTCACCACCTCGCGGAGCACACCGCCATCTCCGCCACCGATGATCAGGACCGCGTGCACGGCCCCGTGCGCCAGCATGGGCACGTGCACCATCATCTCGTGATAGATGAACTCGTCCTTCTCGGTGGTCTGCAGGATGTTGTCCAGCGTCAGCACCCGGCCGAAGGTGGCATTCTCGAAGACACGGATCCGCTGCTC
>CAZNLW010000061.1:0-12830 GCA_964574205.1 uncultured Rhizobiaceae bacterium
CACCCAAGGCAGAGGCGCCTGCACCGGCCGAGGCCAAACCACAGCCCCAGCCGCAGCCACCCAAGGCAGAGGCCGCCGCACCGGCCGAGGCCAAGTCTGCCAAGACCAGGTCGGAGGCTGAGGTAACCAGAGCGGGGGAACCAAAGAAATCGGAACCGCCTGCCAGCAAGTCTCCCGCTGACAAGGGGACAGGCAAGCCGGCCGAAACGCCGGCTCCGGAAAAGAAAGACGGGAAGGAAGAAAAAGCCGGAAAGAAAGAAAAAAAGGAGACTGTGCCGGCTACACCGGCCGCGGGCAAGGATTCGGATGCCAGGCCAGCGGCCGGGAAGGAGGCAGGCGCCCCATCCGGAAAAGGTTCAGCCGTGCCCGAGACGGCCGGAGCCGAAGAGGTGGAGCTGCTCTATGTCGTGCGCGAGACCACCATGCGTGGCCGCCCTGCGCGCATTCTCTCTGATGGCACCATCGAAGCGGAAATCGAGGGAGAAGGCTGGCTGCGTTTCGAGGACGAGAACCATCTCAACGAATACATCGATGCCCTTGAAGAGCTTCTGGGCCGCCGCTGAAAGGCGGTCCCTTCATTCTCCTTTCCATCAGCCCGGCAGAATTCGATGGACGATCGGGTTGGCAGGCCGCAGGAACCGGAGCGCGAAGCGATTCGTCACCGGCCTGTTGCATCCGGCTGCACTTGCGATTATCTATCCGGCAGGTGATCCGCACGCCGCGCCATTCGTCACGTGAAACGCAGCGATCGTTCTGCTGGGGCGTCGCCAAGTGGTAAGGCAACGGGTTTTGGTCCCGTCATTCGCAGGTTCGAATCCTGCCGCCCCAGCCATTTTTCATGCCCGGACTTCACGTTCCCCTGTCCGTGAAATTTCCGTTGTCTGTGAAAAATGCAGCCACAGGTCGGATGTGAGTGATTTGGCAGGAATGGGCGTCAAAAGGGGCCTTGCGGAACTTCGAAGTCTGCAACTGGCAAGGCTCTGACCATGTTTTGCCGGAACCTTGCCATGTTCCCCAGGCTGGAACGATTTCCTGCTGACGCCGGGCCGCCCCAAGCCAGCAGGACGACGGTTTTCTGAACACGGGGCTGTCCAGCCAGTCGGGCTGGAAAGCATTCCTTCACGTTCGACCAGAGGAAGATCTGTCCTCCAGCGGCAAAGGCGGCTGATGCTCGCAAGTGTCATCCGCCGCTTCCAGCAGCGCCCGCACGGGCGCGAAACGGCGCCGATGGGCGGGGCAGGGGCCCAGCCGGCGCAGGGCTTCCCTGTGGGCCGGCACGGCATAGCCCTTGTGCTCGGCAAATCCGTATCCGGGATACGTCTTGTCCAGTTCCCGCATGATGCGGTCGCGCACGACCTTGGCCACGATGGAGGCTGCGGCGATGGAGGCCACGGTGGCATCCCCCCCCACGATGGTCTCGCACGTGCAGGGCAGCTTCGGCGCATGGTTGCCGTCCACGAGGGCCAGGCGTGGCCATGGGGGGCCGAGGTTCTCGAAGGCGCGTTCCATGGCCCACAGCGTGGCACCATGAATGTTCAGCTGGTCGATCACGTCCACATCGGCAATGCCGACTCCGATGCAGGCCCGCCGGCACAGCTCGGCATGCAGGGCTTCCCGCGCGGCTGCCGTGAGCATCTTGGAATCGCGCAAGCCTTCGGGAACATTGTCGGGATCCAGAACCACGCAGGCCGCCACCACCGGTCCTGCCAGGGGCCCACGTCCGGCCTCGTCCAGCCCGCACACGGGCCAGAGGCCGGCCGCTTTTGCCGCTTTCTCCCGGGCAAGGGAAGGGGATGTGCACGTTGCCGATGTCTTGCGTCGATTCGCCATGCCTGCATGGTGTCAGCAGGCCACGCTCGCTGGCAAGACATGTTCGCGACGGGAAAGACGGGCGCGAACGGACGGCCAGCGCCATCATCCAGAAGACACATGCCGCCACCCTCATGCCGGGAGGCGACATGTCATTGTCGTGAAAGAACCGTGTCTCTGCCGGGAAGGGGATCCCGAAGAGGGCAGGCGTCAGGCGTCCTCGCGCGCCAGGGCCCGCACGAGGTCCACGATGCTGCGGCGCACGCTGGCGTCCTGGATGCGAGAGAAGTAGCGATTGAGCTGCAGTCCTTCGGAAGAACCGAGGAAATCCATGATGGTGCCTTCCTCGCCCGCTTCCTGCAGTCCCTCGTTGTCGCTGCCGGGCTGCTGTGGCAGATCCTCGAAGAAGAACTGCACCGGCACGCCGAGAATCTGGGAGATCTGGTAGAGGCGGCTTGCCGAGATGCGGTTCGTCCCCTTTTCATATTTCTGGATCTGCTGGAAGGTCAGCCCCAGCTTCTCGCCCAGTTTTTCCTGGCTCATGCCGATGAGCATGCGCCGCATGCGCACGCGATTGCCGACATGCACATCGATCGGATTCGGTGTTTTTTTCGTCATTTTTACCTCAGACCGTCAGCCCCCGGTCTGATTGGTTGCCCGTTCAAACCCAAGTTGCCCCCTCGTCGAAAGCGCCCGGATGCACTTGCAGGTTCATACATATTACACCTAGCAGTGGTCTGTAAATATCTCCAGTCCGAAATGTCAGGACACGGATGGATCCGACAGGGGGGCAGCGGGGTTCAGACCGCTCTGAAGTTGTGGAACAGTTGAAGAACCACCAGGGTGGCCGCGAACAGAAGCACGATGATGCAACCATAAAGAGAAGTCAACCCCATATCAATCGAAAGTGGTATCGAGAGGTCGAGGATTCCTGGCCGAATCAGCGGCAGGCGGCCGCGTTCCCGTCCCAGTGGATCGAACACGGCGGAAATTCCCGTATTGGCCGCCCGGATCAGCGGCAGACCGACCTCGATGGCCCGCAGCCGAGCCGCGTCCAGGTGCTGATGAGGACCGATGCTGGAGCCGAACCACGCATCGTTGGTGACGTTCACCAGCCAGAGCCGATCCGCAGCTCGACCTGCGTGGGCCCGGCTGCGGGCTGCACGCCGTTGCAGGGGAAAGATGGCCTCGTAGCAGACAAGTCCCAGAGCCTGTCCTCCCTTGCCGACGGGCAGGAGAGGCGGATCCGCAGCCCCTCGCCGAAATCCGCGCGGCAGGGGTACCAGCTTGCGCAAGCCCAGCGGCTCCAGAATGAAGGCCGCCGGCAGGTATTCGCCGAAAGGCACAAGATGCCGCTTGTCATAGGTGCCGATGATGCGCCCTGCATCGTCGATGACCAGGATGGAGTTCTTCAATCGCCGCGCATCGGGGCCCGAGGGAGCGGCGCGCCGCAACGCGCCCGTGATCAGCACCTGCCCCGGCTGCAGCATGCGGGCAATGGCAAGAAGGGCTGCCGGCGCCTCCTCCAGCAGAAAGGGCACGGCACTTTCCGGCCATACGATCACGTCGGGAAGGGGCTGCCCCGCTGATGGCGGTTGGCTGGAAAGGGCGAGCAGCCGTCGGAAGATGGGACTACGGTTCTCCGGTTTCCATTTTTCGCGTTGGGGTATGGCCGGCTGCACGATGCGCACCTGCACGGCCGAATCCGTGGGAGGGTGGGAAAGAAGACGCCATTGCCCCCATCCCGTGGTCAGCACCAGCAGGCTTCCCGCCAGCCCTGCCAGCAGGCGTTTGCCCCGAAGGCCGGGCATGAGCAGCAGACCCGGCGTCGCCGCCAGAAACACGGCCAGCCAGGACAGGCCCTCGACACCCACGAGCGCCACCATCTGCTCCATGCCGGACAGGCCAGCCAGGCCGTGTGCCGGCAGATTCCAGGGAAAGCCGCCGAAGATGCAGCAGCCTCGGAAGACATCGGCCAGCAGCCATGTGGAAGCGAGCAGGGCCGCGGTCATCGGCGCGCCGGACTCTACGGCCAGCCAGGCAAACAGAAGGCCTGCCAGCGCCCAGAAGGCGGCCAGCAGCAGGGCCATGAACAGGATGGCCAGCGGCATGATCGCGGCGAACGTCTCCGCCTCCACGAGAAAGGCCTCGCCCACCCACCACACGGATGCCCCGAACCATCCGAGACCATACAGCCCCAGCCCCCACGCCCCGGCAGTCAGGCGTCTTCGGGCATGCAATCCCGTTTGCGCCGCCGTCATCAGCGCATGCACCAGCGGCACGAAGGACACGGGCAACATCCACCACCACTTGAGCGGTGCCAGCGACAGCGAGCCCAGGGCGCCTGCCAGCAGGAGCACGATCGCGCCACGAACGTAAAACGGGCGCGTCCAGTCCTGCAGCAGGGAAGACAGCCGCTTCAGACGCAGCTTCAGGCGCATATGTGCATCGTCGCCAGCCATCTCCCGGTTGGTGCCACCTGAACGGCAAGGAAGCAAGATACCCCGGCCAGGGCGATGGCGAACGCAGGATAGCAAGGAGGCGGTGACTGGCTTGGGAACAGTCACCGCCTCGGGGCGTTGGCTGCGGCTTTTCAGCGGAGACGGAGTTGCGCTTTCAAGCCTGCAACCCTGTCAGCATGGGAGGGAAACGTCACTCGGATGTTGTATGTGGTTGCTGACGCGCGCAATGATTGTCCAAAAATCCTAACAAAGGATTAATGGCGCGGGAATGCCGGCCGGTCCGCCATCAGGGCGTGTGTTTGCCGGCCATTGCCTTGGGCCCCTCGGCGCGGCACTATGCGCCCGCACAGGCGACGGCTGAAACAGGTACCGGGATGGAAACGACATCCAGGCAGGAAAAACCTCCATGCGCATCACCTTTGCCCAGCTCAATGCCCATGTAGGCGACATCGCAGGCAATGTGAAAAGGGTGCGCGCTGCCCATGCCCGGGCGGCCAGGGAGGGCGCGCGCCTGTTGGTGTTGCCGGAGCTTTTCGTCGCCGGCTATCCGCCGGAGGATCTGGTGCTGCGCCCCTCTTTCGTGCGCGCCTGCATGGAGGCGGTGGAAAGCCTTGCCCGCGACACGGCCCACGGCGGCCCGGCCATCCTCGTCGGTACGCCCTGGCGCGAGGGGGATTCGCTCTACAACGCCGCGGCCCTGCTGGCCGAAGGACGCATCGCGGCCCTGCGCTTCAAGCATGATCTGCCCAACTACGGTGTCTTTGACGAAAAACGCGTCTTCACCCCGGGTCCCCTGCCGGAGCCGGTGGAATTTGCAGGCCTCCGCCTTGGCCTGCCCATCTGCGAGGACATCTGGACGCCCCGGGTGACCCGTCATCTCGCGGAACGGGGAGCCGAGGTCTTCATCGTTCCCAACGGCTCGCCCTTCGAGGTGGAAAAGCATGACATTCGCCTTGATCTCGTTCGCCGCCGCGTGGCCGAGACGGGGTGTCCGCTCGCCTATCTCAATCTCGTCGGCGGGCAGGACGAGCTCGTCTTCGATGGCGGCACCTTCGCCGTCAATCCCGCCGCGTCCGATCGGGCCGAGGAGAGGCCGGCCTGGCGCCTTGCCGCCTTTGCGGAAGAGGTGCGCACCGTGGAGCTTGTTCGCCGGTCTGATGGATCATGGCACTTTGCCCCGGCGGCCGTGGCCGAACATCCGGGCGGGCTGGAGGCCATCTGGCGCGCATGCGTGCTGGGCACGCGGGACTATGTGGAGAAGAATCGCTTTCCCGGCGTCGTTCTGGGGCTTTCGGGCGGCATCGATTCGGCTGTCGTCGCCGCCATCGCCACCGACGCCCTGGGGGCGGAACGCGTGCACTGCGTCATGCTGCCCTATGAATACACCTCCGCCCGCTCGCTGGCCGATGCCGAGGCCGTGGCCCGCGCCCTGGGCGCCCGTTATGACGTGGTGCCGATCCATGCCCCCGTGCAGGGCTTTCGTGCGGCCCTGGCGCCGGTGCTGGGCGACGGTGACCTGGGCGTGACGGCAGAGAACCTCCAGTCGCGCACCCGTGGCACCATCATCATGGCCATCTCCAATCATGCCGGTGCCCTGGTGCTCACCACCGGCAACAAGTCCGAGATGGCCGTGGGCTACGCCACGCTCTATGGCGACATGAACGGCGGGTTCAATCCCCTCAAGGATGTCTACAAGACCGATGTCTTCCGCCTCGCCCGCATGCGCAACCAGCGCAGGCCGGTGGGCTGTCTGGGGCCGGAGGGCGCGGTGATCCCGGTATCGGTGATCACCCGCCCGCCATCTGCCGAGCTGCGTCCCGACCAGACGGACCAGGACACCCTGCCGCCCTACGAGGTGCTGGATGCCATTCTGCGCGGGCTCATCGAGGAGGAGGCCCCGGTGCGCGAGATCGCCACCCGCCATGGCTTCGACCCGGCGCTGGTGGCCCGCGTGCAGAACATGCTCTACATCGCCGAATACAAGCGCCGTCAGGCGGCGCCGGGCGTGAAGATCACCCGCCGCAATTTCGGTCGCGATCGCCGCTATCCCATCACCAACGCGTTCCGCGAGCAGGTCTGACTTTTCTCCGGGGGCGGGCGACGCCCGAAGGGCAATGGTCCCTCATGCCGCCGCATCGGCATCCGTCAGGCCTTCGCCCGGTGGCTCGTCGCCGGTGAACAGCGAAACACCCAGCACCGTCTTTCTCTTCTCGTCCACCGTCCAGGCGAAGGTGAGCGGCGATTCCGTCTGCAGGATGTGCAGCCAGTCCCGGAATTCCTCGTAGGGCAGGGCAATGCTCACCGTGCTGTCCGTGACCTGGCTTTCCCGCCCCTGACCGCCGGAGATGAAGTGCAGATAGGCAAACCTGAGCGTCTCGCCATTGGGCTTGAACTTCAGGGTGATCGTGTGCCGCGCGATCCCTCCGGCCACGGCCCGGAAGGACATGTGCACCGACCAGCTCTTCACGACTGCAACATGGGCAGTAATACTCATGATCGTTCCTCCGTCGCTTGCGGGAGACCATTGCGGATTCCGCCATCGGCCCCGGCCGAGGCAGCCGCATGCGGTCTTCTCTTCCCATATAGGCAGCCGCGCTGCCGTTTGCCGCCTTCTGTCGTCATCGTCACCAAAGGCGGCCGTCGGCAATCAGCAAGGCGTTAACCACGATCACCGAATGCGATTCATCACCGTATCCCCCCTTCGTATCCTGTCCCTGCATGACACGGGCAGGCGGGTGCCCTCTTGCTGTCCGGTAAGTGGCGTCATTGCGTGCAAGGGGTGGGGATCATGGGCTACGAGGCAAAGGCGGACATCGCGCCGCTGCTGGATCGCGTCCTGGTGGGCGACTGCCTGGAGGAGCTGCACCGCATTCCCTCGCGCAGCATCGACGTGATCTTCGCCGATCCGCCTTACAATCTGCAGCTTTCGGGCACCCTGCACCGGCCGGACCAGTCACGCGTGAACGGGGTGGACGAGGCCTGGGACCGCTTCGATTCCTTCGCCGCCTATGACGATTTCACCCGCGCCTGGCTTTCCGAATGTCGCCGGGTACTGAAGGACGACGGGACCATCTGGGTCATCGGCTCCTATCACAACATCTTCCGCGTCGGCGCCATCATGCAGGATCTCGGCTTCTGGATCCTCAACGACATCATCTGGCGCAAGACCAACCCCATGCCCAACTTCCGCGGTCGCCGCTTCACCAATGCGCACGAGACGCTCATCTGGGCCGCACGCAGCGAGAAGTCGCGATACACGTTCAACTATGAGGCCATGAAGGCGCTCAACGATGACGTGCAGATGCGCTCCGACTGGCTGCTGCCCATCTGCACCGGCAGCGAGCGGCTGAAGGATGCAAGGGGGGCCAAGCTGCATCCCACCCAGAAGCCGGAGGCCCTGCTGCATCGCGTGCTGCTGGCCTCCTCCCGTCCCGGTGACGTGGTGCTGGATCCCTTCTTCGGCACCGGCACCACCGGTGCCGTGGCCCGCCGCCTGGGCCGGCGGTTCATCGGCATCGAGCGCGATCCCGTCTATGCCGAGGCTGCCCGCTGCCGCATCGCGAAGGTGCGGCCGCTGAACGGCAAGGTGCTGGAGGTCAGCCGCGGCAGGCGCGCCGAGCCCCGGGTACCTTTCGGCATGCTGCTGGAACGCGGCCTTGTCCGTCCCGGCGAGATTCTCACCGATGCCCACGGCCGACACGCCGCCCGGGTGCGCGCCGACGGGTCCCTTGTCGCCGGCGATGCCACCGGCTCCATCCACAAGATCGGCGCCCACGTGCAGGGCATGGAGGCCTGCAATGGCTGGACTTTCTGGCACGTGAGGCGCAACGGCAAGCGCGTGCCCATCGACCTGCTTCGCCAGCAGATCCGGGCCGAGCTGAAAGAGAAGGCCCTGGCGTGAGGCGAGGGGAGATGCCGTCTTCCGGTTCTCATCCGTGGGCGGCGGCTGCCGGCCCCATGCGCGAGGGGGCGTGACGAAACGCAAGAGCCGTGTCACAATGCCCCGCCGGAAGCGGAGGATGCGACATGGCAGCCGGAGACGGCAGCGATTTCTCTGGGAATCTTTCCAGACAGGATCTTGCGGCGCTCCTCGCCTGGCAGGCCGAGATGGGCGCTGACGAGGCCATTCTCGATGCGCCCGTCAACCGTCTGGCCCGGGCGGGGAGAGGGGAGCAGGAGAGGCAGACCGCCACGACATCCTCCTCGAAGACGACTGCGGCACCTGTGAGGCCTCCGGTCCCTGCCGGCATGTCACCGCAGGCGGCAAGAGACGCATCCCTTTCGCAATCGGCGGCGATCTCTCCCGCCGCTGCAGAGCCCGGCCTCTTCGCCGGGAGTGCCGCATCTGCCAGCCCGTTGCCGGGGGGCGAATCGGTGCAGGCGCTGGTTGCCCGCTGCGCCACGCTGGAAGACATTTACGCGGCACTCGATGCCATGCACGACTTTCCCCTGCGCCGCACCGCCACGCACACCGTGCACACCGACGGCCATCCCGAGGCCCGCGTGCTGCTTGTCGGCGAGGCCCCGGGCCGCGACGAGGACCTCCAGGGTCGGCCCTTCGTCGGCCGCTCCGGCCAGCTGCTGGACCGCATGCTCGCCGCCATCGGCCTTTCCCGTGCGGCCGAGGATCCAGCCCGGGCCGTGCTCATCACCAACGTCGTCTTCTGGCGGCCGCCCGGCAACCGCAAGCCCACCGAGGCCGAGGTCACCTGGTGCATGCCCTGGCTGCGCCGCACCATAGAGATCGTGCGCCCCGAGATCATTGTCTGTCTCGGCGCCACGCCCACCCAGCGTCTCACGGGCCGCACCCAGGGGATCTTGCGCCTGCGCGGCACCTGGCTGGAATGCGAGATCGGCGATCGTCGCATTCCTCTCCTGCCCACGCTGCACCCGGCCTACCTCCTGCGCCAGCCCCTGCAGAAACGCCTTGCCTGGCGCGATCTGCTGAGTCTGAAGCGCCGCCTGATGGAAGCGGGTCTTCTGGCGGGCTGACAGGCCGGAAAGGAAAGGAGAGCGAAAGAGGGAAGAAAGAAATCGTGAGGGCCGCATGACCGGAGTATGCTGAAGCGCCGATGAAAGACGACCACAAGGAGCTGGCTGATCTGGCGGCACGCATCCGCGCCGTGCGTGAGGGGCAGGGCGGGCGACTCCCTTCGCGGGCGGAGGCGCGCCAAGCGCGCCGCGCCCATCGCGACATGGCCGCCGGCCTGTCGCTTGCCTTCCGCATTTTCACCGAGCTGGCCGTGGCGCTGGCTTTCGGCCTGATTGCCGGCCGTGGCATCGACGGATATCTTGGCACCAGTCCCTGGGCCACGCTGATCCTGCTGGCCCTGGGGCTTGCCGCCGGCATTCGCAACGTGATTCTCGCCGTGCAGCGCTTCGAGCGCCGGCAGGCCAGAGGCCGCGGGGATTCTCCGCCCTTCTGAAAGGGTTTCGGCCGCAGGGGGCCTGTCCATGCAGATGGGCAGGGGCGGCACGCAAGGCACAACAGACGAAGGCGGCCATCACGGGCGTGAACGGGTGCGCAAGCCGCCCCTGCGGCAATCCGCCAAAGGACGGGTGAATTTCGCCGTTGAGATTGTCCGTGAGGGGCGATAAAAGGAGGCCGCCCGCTCGCCTGCAGGGGCGCAGCCGGGGCGGCCGTCATGTCGGCGCGCATGGTCTCCTGGCCCTCGCGGCTTCTCGCCATGCACGGGTGCCTGATGCGGGAGCGCCCATGCAGGAGGGCGCAGGGGGCGCATGCGGGCCAGGATGTGCCGGCCGGAACGGAGACAGGGGCGACAGCAACATCACGTTTCAGGGAGCAACGAGAGCCGATGGCCACCGAAGCGGGCGCACACGAGGCAGCCGGGGCAGCCGGCGGTGTGGTCATGGATCCGCTGCATCAGTTCGTGATCCAGCCCATCGTGCCCATCCGGATCGGCAGCCTGGATCTCTCCTTCACCAATTCCACGCTGTGGATGTTCATCACCGTGGGGGTGGTGGCGGTCTTTCTGCTGCTGGGGGGCACGCGGCTTGTGCCGGGCCGCTGGCAGGCCATGAAGGAGGCCACCTACGAGTTCGTGGCCGATCTCGTGCGCGAAAGTCTGGGAGACGAGGGGCGGCCCTTCTTCCCCTTCGTCTTTGCGCTCTTCATGTTCATCCTCGCCGCCAACATGCTGGGGCTCATCCCCTATTCCTTCACGGTCACCAGCCACATCATCGTCACCTTCGCGCTGGCCTTCTTCGTCTTCGTGCTGGCCACGGTGGTGGGCTTCGTCAAGCACGGCGCTCGCTATCTCAGGCTCTTTGTGCCCAGTGGCGTGCCGCCCATCCTGCTGGTGGTGCTGGTGCCGGTGGAGGTGCTGTCCTACTTCATGCGCCCCATCTCGCACTCGGTGCGACTGTTCGCCAACATGATGGCCGGCCACGCCATGCTCAAGATCTTTGGTGGCTTCGTGGTGCTGCTGGGTGTGCTCGGCGGCTGGATGCCGCTGGCCCTGCTGGTGGCGGTCACCATGCTGGAGACTCTGGTGGCCTTTCTGCAAGCCTTCGTCTTCGTCATGCTCACGGTCATCTATCTGGGTGACGCCTTGCATCCCGAACACTGAGTGAACACGGAAACAGCGCGTCACCCGGACAGTTGCGGCGGCCGGAGGGTCAGGCAGGCCGGCGCGGCAGGAATGGAAGGGATCTGGATCTAACTTCAGGGAGAACGGTTCCATGGAACTCGAAGCAGCCAAGATGATCGGTGCAGGTCTTGCGTCCATCGCCCTGGCGGGGGCGGGTGTCGGCATTGGTCTCATTTTCGGCAACTATCTCGCCGGCGCCCTGCGCAATCCGGCCGCGGCCGACAGCCAGCGGGCCAACCTCTACGTGGGGTTCGCCCTGGCGGAGGCCACGGGCCTGTTCGGCATGCTCATGGCCTTCATCATCCTTTACGGCTGAGGCGGGGCTGGCCTGCCGGAAGTGCCGGCCCCCGTCCCGGGAGATCGGAGGCGGGCATCTGTTCAGGTCGTGTCGCGCCAGTCGCCTGAACGGCTGAGCACCTGGGCCGAAAAGGCTGGCATCGCGTGTCCGGTCGGTGACATGTCACCGACCGGCAGAGTGCAGGCCGCTCCGGCGTTCGGAGAGGATGCGGCAAGGACTGAAGGCCGGCCACCATGGCCTCGAGGATGCCCAGGTCGTGCGTCTGGCCGGCAATGCAAGAAGAGCGAGCGAACCCATGCCGCAGTTTGATGTCACCACGTTTCCGTCCCAGATCTTCTGGCTGATCGTCACCTTCAGCATTCTCTACTGGCTGGTGGTGAAGCGGGCCCTGCCGGAAATCGGCCGCACCATCGAGGAGCGCAAGGCCCGCATAGCCATGGACATCGAGGAAGCGGAACGCATGCAGGCCGATGCCGAGGCGGCACTGGCTGCCTACGAGGAAGCCCTGCGCAAGGCCCGCGAGGAGGCGCGGCGCATTGTCGGCGAGCATCGCCAGAAGGTGCAGGCCGAACTGGAGGAGGAGCGCCAGCGTATCGAGGCCGAGCTGTCCGAGAAGATCGAGACGGCCAAGGCTCGCATCCTTTCGGCGAAGGAGAAGGCATTGGCCGAGATCGAGGAGGCGGCGGCCGATCTCGCCGTCGAAATCGTCAGCCATGTGGCAGGCGATGAGGTTGGCCCCGAAGAGGCGCGCAAGGCCCTGGAGGAGGTCAAGGGGCGCTCGGCGGCATGAGCGAACGGCTGCTGTCACCGGCGTGACGAGGGATGGAGGGCGAGATGTTTGCCAGCGCCGAATTCTGGGTCCTGGTCGGCTTTCTGATCTTCATCGGCATCCTTCTCTATCTGCGGGTGCCGGCGCTTGTCGCCGGCGCCCTGGATGCCCGCATCGAAGGCATCCGCAAGGAACTTGCCGAGGCCGCCCGCCTGCGCGAGGAGGCACAGAAGCTGCTGGCGCGTCATGAGGCGAAGCGCAAGGAGGCGAAGAAGGAGGTGGACGACATTCTTCGGATCGCGCGCGAGGAGGCCGAGGCCATGGCCATGGAACTGCGCAGGGAGTTCGATGCCATGATCACCCGTCGCCGCGCCGCCGCCGAAGACGCCATCAAGCAGGCCGAATACGAGGCAGTGAGGGAAATCCGCGAACGGGCTGCCGATCTCTCCGTGGCGGCGGCCGAGAGGTTGCTTGCCGGCCGTATCAAGGGCAGCCGCGCCACGAAACTGGTGGAGGAATCTGCCGAGGCCATCCGCAGGCATCTGCACTGACGAGCCGGCTGTTGCACGCATCCCCGTATTGCATCCGGGAATCGCGGCACCAACAGGCAGAAGCCGGCCTTGATGGCGTCGGTCCCGAGTCGCATGTGAACTATATACAAGGTATTGAGTTGCAAAAATTTTTCGGATGATTGGATGGCTGTGAATTGCAAGGTTCCGACGATGTATCGCCAGAACCTTGCGATTCACTCAAGCCGGAAATGCTGTCCGGCTGGCGCCGAGCCGTGCCCTGAGCCAGCAGGACGCATTGTTTTTCTGAAGAAAAGTTGGGGCTGTCCTGGATAACCTGACAGCTTCCACTGCAACGATTTGTCATTTTGC
>CAZNLW010000062.1:0-12792 GCA_964574205.1 uncultured Rhizobiaceae bacterium
CGGATGCCCCGCCATGCGCGAGCCGACCTGGCGGAAGTTCCTGATCTCGTCGATGGTCGCCTGCTTGAAGCCCGTCAGGTAAAGCAGCGAATAGAGCAGCATGGAGCCATGCCCGGCGGACAGCACGAAGCGGTCGCGATCCGGCCACCACGGCTGCGAGGCGTCGAACTTCAGGAACTTCGTCCACAGCACGGTGGCCACGTCCGCCATGCCCATGGGCATGCCCGGATGGCCGGAGTTGGCCTTCTGCACCGCATCCATGGAAAGGGCGCGGATGGCGTTGGCCATGTCTTTCAGGTTGGCGCTCATCGTGTTTGTGCTCCCTGACTACAGCTCGAACTGGCGTTGTGCTCCCGCCCCGGCGGCGGATGGCGTTGTTGCTCGTGCCTCCTTCAGATGGCGCGATGCTTGCGCTCGATGAGGCGATTGATCATCGGCGTCAGGATCAGCTGCATGGCCAGATCCTGCTTGTCGCCCGGAATGACGATGGTGTTGGCCCGCGTCATGAAGCTGTCCTTGATCATGGACAGCAGATAGGGAAAGTCGATGCCATGCGGATCCTTGAAGCGGATCACCACCATCGACTCGCCCGCCGTCGGAATCCAGCGCGCGATGAAGGGATTGGAGGTATCCACCGTCGGCACGCGCTGGAAATTGATGTCCGTCTCGGAGAACTGGGGGCAGATGTAGTGCACGTAGTCGTGCATGCGACGCAGGATCGTGTGCGTCACCTCCTCCGTGGTGTAGCCGCGCGCCGCTCGGTCACGATGGATCTTCTGGATCCACTCCAGGTTGATCACCGGCACCACGCCGATCTTGAGATCCGCATGCTTGGCGATGTTGACCTCGTCGGTGACCACCGCGCCATGCAGCCCTTCGTAGAGCAGCAGGTCGGAGGCCTCCGGCGGAATCTCCTCCCACTCCGTGAAGTGCCCGGGCGGCACGCCATACTTGGCCGCCTCCTCGTCGTCATGCACGTAGTGGCGGGTGCGCAGCCAGCCTGTCTCGCCATAGCGCTTGAAGGTTTCCTCCAGCTCCTTCAGCAGGTTGGCCTCCGGACCGAAGTGCGAGAAGTGCGGATTGCCCTCGGCCTCCGCCTTCTTCATGGCCTCCTTCATCTCCTGGCGGTTGTAGCGATGGAACGCATCACCCTCGATGAAGGCGGCCTTGATGCCCTCGCGGCGGAAGATCTGCTCGAAAGTGTGCTTCACCGTGGACGTGCCCGCACCAGACGACCCGGTGACCGAAATGATCGGATGCTTGACCGACATCTCCCCTCTGCTCCTGACCTGTATTCCGAAATTCCGTTGTCCAGCCGACCAGCCCTGGCGCCTCCAGCCTGCAGCGCCCTGCCGCCAGCATCCCTCGCCGCTTCTGCGCTCCTGCCTTCAGGCCTGCTCCCGCACCCCGGCAACCCCTCAGAAGCGGAACAGCCCGCGCCTGGAGAACAGCGGCGAACGCGAACCGCCCAGCGGCAGGTCATAGTATTTCCGCACCCGGTCCACCTCGCGGGCGGAGCCGAAGATCAGGGGCGTGCGCTCATGCAGGTCCTCAGGGATCTTCTCCAGGATGCGCACCTTGCCATCCGTGGCCATGCCGCCGGCCTGCTCCATGACCATGGCCACCGGGCAGGCATGGAACAGCAGTTTCATCCGCCCCTTGCCGTAACCGGGCCGCGCATCGGCCGGATAGAGAAAGATGCCGCCCCGGTTGAGCACGCGCAGGGCATCCGCCACCAGCGAGGCCGACCAGCGCATGTTGTAGTCCACCTCCCGTGGCCCGTCGGCTCCATCGATCATGTCGTCCACATAGGTGCGGATGGCCGGATCCCAGAAGCGGTAGTTGGAGGCGTTCACCGCATATTCCCGGGCATAATCTTCCGGCAGGGCGCGCTTCTCGGCGGTCACGAGGAAGGTGCCCGTCTCCGGATCCATGGTCGCCACCTGCGTGCCCCGGCCGATGGTGAAGGCCAGTGCCGTGCGCGGGCCGTAGATGAAGAATCCCGCCGCCGCCATGGCCACGCCCGGCCGCGTGAACGTCTCCTCGCCCGCGGCCGGCCACAGACCGAAGAGCGTGCCCGGCGAGGTGTTGGCATCGATGTTGGAGGACCCGTTGAGAGCATCCAGCGTCACCGCCAGCGGCGCATCGGCCGCGCCCGGCTCCATGCCGCCCTTCTCGCGCGCCACCTGCGCCACGGGCGACTCCTTCAGCGCGGCCACGAAGGCTTGGCCCGCCTCGCGGTCGAAATAGGCATAGACTTCCTTGAGCGTCTTGCCTTCAAGCCCCGGATTGAGAGGCCCCCGGGCCACCATGCGCGAGACCTGCGTGGCTGCCGAGGCCAGATTCGTGATGGTCTGCGCCACCGCCTGAAGCAGCGCATCCTCCCCCGCCTGTTCCGCAAGCCAGGCGCTGAGCTCCCTGTAAGCCATGTCCCTCCGTCCGACTCCTCTGACGACATCCCCCTGACGATACCCCCGCCGCGGCTTTCCGCCGTCTGGTTTCGTCGTGCACGTTAGGATTAGCCGCCTCTGGCCCTGCCGGCAATGGGGCGTCTTGCCTCGCCCCCTGCCCCGGACGTGAAGAAACGCCCCTGCTCATGCTTTGTCGTCTTGCAGGCGGCCTCCTGATCATTCGCTTGCACCTTTGCGAATGCTGACAGGAAAGTAAATTTGAATTATCTTACCAGAGAATTCAGATTTTCTTAAATCATGGCACACGGATCGTCACGGTGCCGGCGACTCGCTGAACACACGGCAGCACCGACCAGAGGGGAGGAACAGGCCACATGCGCAGTGTCACGCTCAAGCAGCTGAGGGCCCTGCAGGCCGTGGCCGAAGCCGGTTCCGTGGCTGGCGCGGCCCAGATCCTGCATGTCACGCCGCCGGCCGTCTCCCTGCAGCTCAAGCTGCTGGAGGAACACGCCGGCATCGCCCTGCTGGAGCGGGCCCCCGAGGGCCTGCGGCTCACGCCGGCCGGTCATGTCGTGCTGGATGCCATTCACCAGATCGAGGGCGTGCTGAAGGCCTGCGAGCTGTCGCTGGAGGAAATGAAGGGGGTGTCCGGCGGCTCCGTGCGCGTGGGAGTCGTTTCCACGGCCAAGTATTTCGCCCCCCGGGCCCTGGCGGCCTTCATGAAGGAGCATCCCGAAGTGGAGATGCGCCTTCAGGTCGGCAACCGCAACGACACCGTTGCGGCCCTGGAGAACTATGACCTGGACTTCGCCATCATGGGCCGCCCGCCGGACCGCTTCGAGGTGGAACGCTCCATCATCGGGCCGCACCCGCATGTGCTCATCTGCCCGCCGGATCATCCACTCGCCGGCCGCCGCAACCTGCGCCCGGCAGACCTGGCGCACGAGACCTTTCTCATGCGCGAGAAGGGCTCCGGCACCCGCGCCCTCACCGAGAAGCTCATCGCCCGGCTGGACATCGAGCCCAACATCGGCCTGGAGATCAGCTCCAACGAGACCATCAAGCAGGCGGTCATGGCCGGCCTCGGCATTGCTCTCATCTCCGCCCACACCGTGGCCTGGGAGCTGCGCGAGGGTCGCCTTGGACTGCTGCCACTGAAAGGCCTGCCGCTGATGCGCCAGTGGTATGTGGTGCGCCGCAAGGAAAAGCGTCTCATGCCCGCCGCCGAGGCCCTGTGGGAATTCATGGCCGCCCGGGGCGCAAGCTTCCTTCCCCGCCTGGACGGCATGCTCGCCGAACGCCGCCCCTGATCCCGGACCCGCCGGCACGGAAATGTGTCAGCGCGCCCGGGCCTGCCCGCCCAGCCGCCGCATCAGGTGCCGGCGCATCATGAACGTGATGAGCAGACCCGCCGCAAAGCCGCCGATGTGCGCCCACCAGGCCACGCCTCCCGCCATCGGCGTCCCGCCCAGCAGCGCCGAAAGCACCTGAAAGCCGATCCAACCCGCCAGGGCCCACAGGGCCGAGAGCCGCACCGGAATGCGCATGAACAGAAGCACCCACACCCGCGAGCGCGGAAACAGCAACATGTAGCTGGCCAGCACGCCGGCCACCGCCCCCGAGGCCCCAATCAGCGGCAGCGGCGAATCGGGGTTCATGAAGGCATGAGCCAGTGCCGCCGCCACGCCGCAGGCCAGATAGAAGACGATGAAGCCCAGATGCCCGTAGCCGTCCTCCACGTTGTCGGCAAACACCCACAGAAAGGCCATGTTGCCGAGAAGATGCAGCCAGCCCGCATGGAGGAACATGTAGGTGAAAAGCGTCACCACGTCCGGCACGGCCTGCAGGGCCGGATCCAGCACGGCGCGGGCCGTGATCACCGCCGGCACCACGCCCAGCGCGAACGCTGCCGCCTGCACCGCAGCCTCGTCCACGCCAAGGCGAAGCAGCAGAAACACCCCCACATTGATGGCCACCAGCGCCGCCGTCACCGCCTGAAAGCGGATCACCCGCAAGGGTGCGCTGTCATGCAGAGGCAGGAACATGATCCCCGCTCCCGACATCGGAAGAAGGCCCCGCACGTTCGGACACCATGCGGGCATACCGCCCCCGTGATGGTGTCCGAACCGGTCATGACCGCCGCCGACCGCCCCCCGGCTGCCACGTCACCTCGCCGCGCTCCAGACGCGCCGCCGCCCGGGCGGCCACGAACAGATAGTCCGACAGACGGTTGACATAGGCAAGCCCGGCGGCACCGACCGCTTCCCTTTCCTGCCGGGCCAGACGCACGAGACCACGCTCCGCCCGCCGGCACACCGCCCGCGCCTGATGCAGCCGCGCGGCCAGTTCCCCACCGCCGGGCAGGATGAAGGACCGCAGGGGGGGCAGCCCGGCATTCAGCGCATCGATGCGCCCTTCAAGCCAGGTCACCTGTTCCGGCACGATGATCAGGGAATCTTCGCCCTTCTCTCCCGGTGTGGCCAGCTCTGCCCCCAGGTCGAACAGATCGTTCTGGATGGCGGCAAGATCCGCCGCCAGGGCCGCAGCCACTTCAGCCATCATCGCCGCCCGGCGTCCATGCCCGGAATCCCCGCCCCCTTCGCACAGGGCAAGCGCCGCCTCGCGCGCCAGTCCGAGGGCCGCATTGGTCTCGTCCACATTTCCGATGGCCACGAAGCGCACATCGTCCTTCGGTCGCCGTGAACCGTCCGCCAGTCCGCTGTCACCGGCATCGCCCGTGCGTGTGTAGATCCTGTTGAGCTTGACCATGGCCCTTCTCCACCGCCCCGCATGCCGCTATACCTGCCTCTGCCGGCGGCCGTGAATGGACCCGGGCAGGGCCGTCTGTCAACCGGGAGCATGAACCATGCCGAGGCTTTTCACCGGACTGGAAATTCCCGAAAGCATCGCCCGCCAGCTGGAGATGCTCAGGGGCGGCGTGCCGGGTGCACGCTGGATCGATCCCCATGACTATCACATCACCCTGCGCTTCATCGGCGACATCGACGAGGCCACGGCCCGGGAGATCGAGGAGCGGCTTTCGCACATCCACCACCCGCCGCTCACGCTGCGGTTGAACGGGCTGGACTGGTTCGGTGGCCGCAAGCCCCATTCCATCCATGCCCTGGTCGAGCCGAACGATTCCCTGAGCCGCCTGCAAGCCGCCCATGAACGCGCCTGTCAGGCTGCCGGCCTGCCCCCTGAACCGCGGCGCTTCATTCCCCATGTCACCATTGCCCGCTGTCGCGGCGCCTCGCTGGATGCCGTGCGCTCCTTCGTCTCCGCCCGCGGCCTGTTCACCGCCGGTCCCTTCGCGGTGCGCCGCTTTGCGCTCTTCTCCGCCCGTCCCTCGAAAGGCGGGGGGCCCTACCTCGTGGAACGCACCTGGCCCCTGGGCGACGAGACCCCGATCGCGCCTCTCGACGAGGCGGACTTCGCCTGACCGGCCTGGCTGATCCGCCTTTCGCCATCCACCGGTTGCGGCAGGTGCCGGCCGAACGCTTCAGATGGCCAGATAGCGCTGTCGCAGCTCGGCATCGTCCAGCACCGCCTGCGCCGGGCCATCGAAGACGATCTGGCCCATGTCCAGGATGGCCGCCCGATCGGCCAGCTGCAGCGCGGCAATGGCATTCTGCTCCACAAGGATGGTGGTGATGCCGATCGCCTTGATCCCTTCCAGGATCGTCTCGATCTCCTGCACGATCACCGGCGCCAGGCCCTCGTAGGGCTCGTCCAGCAGCAGCAGCTTCACGTCGCGCGCCAGCGCCCGCGCCACTGCCAGCATCTGCTGCTCGCCGCCCGAGAGCGTCGTGCCCTCCTGATCGCGCCGTTCCGCGAGCCGCGGAAAATGCTCGTAGATCTTCTCCAGCGGCCAGCCCTTCGGCTCGGCGATCTGCGCCAGTTTCAGATTCTCTTCCACGGTGAGGCCACCGATGATGCGGCGGTCCTCCGGCACGAGCTGCACGCCTGCCCGCGCTGCCTGCCACGCTTCCATGTCGTGCAGTGCCCTGCCGTCAAGCCATACCTCGCCCTGTTTCAGTTCGGGCGAGGCCAGTCGCGCGATGGTTCTCAGCGTGGAGGTCTTGCCGGCACCGTTGCGGCCCAGCAGGGCGAGAATCTCGCCCTCGCGCATCTCGAGGGAGATCCCCTGCACGATGTAGCTCTCGCCGTAGTAGGCATGCAGGTCGCGAGCGGAAAAGAACGGCTTGTCGCTCATGGATGCGCGCCTCCCAGATAGGCCTCCTGCACCTTCGGGTCGCCCTTGATCTCCTCCGGCGTGCCCTCGGCGATGAACGTGCCGCGCGCCAGCACGGAGATGCGGTGCGCCAGGGAGAAGACCACGTGCATGTCATGCTCGATGATGATCTTGGTGATGCCCTTCTCGCCGATCTTCCTGAGCAGTTCGATGGTGGCGTTGGTATCGGCCCGCGACATGCCGGCGGTCGGCTCGTCCAGCAGCAGCAGCCTGGGCTTCTGGATCAGGCACATGGCCAGCTCCAGTCGCCGCTTGTCGCCCCGGGAGAGGGCCGCCGCCTGCCGATGCATCTGGTCGGCCAGGCCCACATCCTCCAGCACGTGCTCGGCCGCCTCGCGCAGGTCCGTGCGCGTGCTCACGCGCCGCCAGGCATTGAGGCGAAAGTCGCCATCCATCCGCGCCATGGCGGGGATCATCACGTTGTCGAGCAGGGTCAGGTCCTCGAAGATCTCCGGCGTCTGGAACACCCGCGCAATGCCCAGCTGATTGATGCGATGCGGCGGCAGGCCGATGATCGGCTGCCCCTCGAAGGTGACCGTGCCCGTATCCGGCTTCAGACGCCCCACCAGGCAGTTCAGCAGGGTGGACTTGCCGGCGCCGTTGGGCCCGATGATGGCATGCACCGTGCCCTCTTCCACCGTGAGATTGACATCCCACAATGCGCGCAGACCGCCGAAGCTCTTGTTCACGTCGCGGATCTCGAGAATGGCCGCCATGGTCTCACGCCTCCCCGTCCTTGCCGCCGGCCGCCTCCCCGCTCGCCAGTCCGCCACGGCGGCCGAACAGCCGGGCGATCAGGGCCACGATGCGGTTGAAGCCCTCCACCAGGCCCCCGGGCAGGAAGATGACGATGAGCATGAACAGCAGCCCCAGCGTGAGGTGCCAGCCTTCTCCCACGAACATGGAAAGCACCGCCACCACGGCATTCTCCAGCGCATCGGGCAGGAAGGCGAAGACACCGTGCAGCACGGTCTCGTTGATGGCCGAGAAGATGTTCTCGAAATACTTGATGACGGCTGCGCCCAGCACCGGCCCCAGCAGCGTGCCGGCGCCGCCCAGAATGGTCATCAGCACCACCTCGCCCGAGGCCGTCCACTGCATGCGCTCCGCTCCCGCCAGCGGATCGGTCACCGCCAGCAACGCTCCGGCCAGGCCCGCATACATGCCGGAAATGACGAAGGCGGAAAGAAGATAGGGCTTCGGATTCACCCCGGTGTAGTTCAGCCGGTTCTGGTTGGACTTGATGGCCCGGAGCATCATCCCGAAACTGGATCGCGAGATGCGCATGGCCACGTAGAAGCCGGCGATCAGCAGCACGGCGCACAGGTAGAAGGCGCTCCAGCCCGAGATCTCCAGCCCGAAGAGATTGGGGCTCGGCACACCGGTCTCCACCACGCCCAGGGCCGCATCCAGCACCCGCACGTCCTGGTTGATGAGGTCCGTCACCGTCCCCTTGGCCCGCAGCTGCACCTGCAGGCCCGTTTCGCCGTTTGTGACGGGCGTGAGCACGGAATAGGCCAGCTTGTAGGACATCTCCGCGAAGGCCAGCGTGAGGATGGAGAAATAGATGCCCGAGCGCCGCAGGCTCACGTAGCCGATGGCGAGCGCGAACAGCCCGGCGATGAGCACGGCAAAGACGATGGCCGGGATCACGTTCATGGACAGCAGCTTGAACATCCACACCGCGGCATAGGACCCCACGCCCAGGAAGGCGGCGTGGCCGAAGGAGAGATAGCCCGTCAGCCCGAAGAGGATGTTGAAGCCGATGGCGAACAGCCCGAAGATGGCGAACTTCTGCAGGAGATCCGGATAGCCGGCGCCGATGGGCGCCAGCAGTACCGGCATGGCCAGCACGAAGGCCGCAAAGCCGATGAAGAGGATCAGGTCCTGTCTAGCCGTCTTGCCGAACATGTGCCCTCGCGTCGATTGCCTCAAGCGTGCCCGTGGCACGGTTCCACCGCCACCCGTCCGCGCTGGCGCGGACTGCCGGCAGCCCCGCGGCGAGAACCGGCCCGCCTGGAGCCGGTGTCGCCATCTTCGCAAGGCCCCCTCGCGGGAGCTAGTCCTCCATCACGCCCTTGCGCCCCATCAGGCCGCGCGGTCGCGTGAGCAGGATGACCACCGCCACCAGGTAGATGATGATCTGGTCGATGCCGGGCAGGAGGCCCTTGATCTCGTTCATGGAGGCAAAGGACTGCAGGATGCCCAGCAGGAAGCCCGCGAGCACCGCGCCGCCCAGCGACCCCATGCCGCCCACCACCACCACGACGAAGGACAGGACGAGGAAGTCCATGCCGATGTGATAGTTGGGCGGCAGGATGGGCGAATACATGGCGCCCGCCAGGCCGGCCACGATGGCGGCGATGCCGAAGACGATGGTGAATCGCCGTTCGATGTGGATGCCCAGCAGTCCCACCGTCTCGCGGTCGCGCATGCCGGCCCGCACCACCATGCCGAAGGTGGTCAGCTGCAGGAAGGCGAAGACGATGGCAATCACCACCACGGCGAAGGCGAAGTAGATCAGCCGCCACCAGGGATAGACGAGCTGCCCCGGCGGCAGGCCGAACCACGAGCCCACGTCCGCCGAGCCGGCGAACACTGGCGGCGCCTGCAGCGGAATGGGATTGGCCCCGAAGAAGTGCTTGACGATCTCCTGCAGGATGATGGCCAGGCCGAAGGTGACGAGGATCTGATCGGCGTGGGTACGCTTGTAGAAATGGCGGATCAATCCGCGCTCCATGGCCACGCCCACCAGCAGCATGAAGGGGACGACGACGATGACCGAGATGGGCACCGACCAGTCCACGAGAAAGCGCCCGAAATCCCCGAACCAGGCCTCCACGTAGGGGGTGCGCACCTCCAGCGGTGTGCCCCACGGCGTCTTCTGCGTGGGATCCATCACCACCTTCTCGAGCGTGAGCAGCTTGTTGAAGGCCACGGCACAGAACGCGCCGAGCATGAACAGCGCGCCGTGGGCGAAGTTGACGATGCCCAGCGTGCCGAAGGCCAGGGTCAGTCCCAGCGCGATCAGCGCATAGGCGCCGCCCTTGTCCAGCCCGTTCAGGATCTGCAGCAGTATGGCGTCCATCCGGCCCCTCTCGACGTCTCTCGCCTCCCCCCGCATCCTTGTCGGATTTCAGGCCCGCCGCATCCACCTTCGGGGCTGTATGCCCATGTGTCCCGCGTGACAACAGATCGCAAGCAGGCGGCAGACCGTCCCCATCTTGCGCACCGAGCAGGGATGTCGCAAGCGTGAAGGCCGTCCGGCCTTCCGGCGCAGGCCGGCCATACCGGCACCGCATCGCGCACAATGCGGGCACGGCATGGCCGGCCGGCGTGTTCGCCCCTTGTGTCGGATCAGCAGGGCTTGGTGTTGATCGGCCCCAGCTCGCCGCCGAAGATCTTGGGGTCGTACTCCACCTTCTCCCGCGGCGTGAGCTCCACCACCTGCAGCACGTCGAACTTGGAGGTGGGGTTCTCGTTGCCCTTCACCACCAGCACGTCCTTGAAGCACTGGTGATCGGCGGCGCGATATTCGGTGGGACCGTTGCCCAGACCGTCGAACTTGAAGCCCTCGAGCGCCGGGATCACGCCGGCCGGCGAGAAGGTGCCCGCCATCTCGCAGGCGTTGGCATAGAGGAGGGTCTGCACATAGCAGGTATGCGCCGCCTGCGACGGTGGGAAGCCGTATTCCTGCCCGAAGGACTTCACGAACGCCTTGGTGGCCTCGTCCTGCAGCTGCCAGTTCCAGTTGGTGGAGCCATAGATGCCCTTGATCGCCTCGCCGGCGCCCTGGGCCATCAGGCGCGAGAACAGGGGCACCACGATCTCGAACTGCTTGCCGTTGACCACCTTGTCGCGCATGCCGAACTGCACGGCCTGGGTGAGCGCGTTCACCATGTCCTTGCCGTAGAGGTTCAGGATCAGCACGTCCGCACCGGAGGACAGCACCGGCGTGAGATACTGCGAATAGTCACCGGCGCCCAGCGGCACGCGCACGGTCTTCACCGTCTGCCAGCCTTCGGCCTCGGTGAACTTCTTCATCGACTCTTCCTGGGTCCAGCCCCAGGTATAGTCCGCCGTGATGTGATAGGCGCGGCGGTCCTTGCCATAGGCCTTGGCCAGCACCGGCCCCAGCGCGGCACCCGACATGTAGGCATTGAAGAAGTGGCGGAAACCGTGCCGACGCTTGTCCTTGCCGGTGGTATCGTTGGAATGCGTCAGCCCCGCCATGAAGATCACGCCGGCATCCTGGCACAGCGACTGCACGGCAATGGCCACGCCCGAGGACGAGCCGCCGGAGATCATGATCGCCTTGTCCTTCTCGATCATGCGCTTGGCGGAGGCGCGCGCGGCATCGGACTTGGTCTGGGTATCACCCGTGACGAAGGTCACCTTCTTGCCCAGGATGCCGTTGCCCTTCAGCGCCGAGGGCTTGAAGGTGTTGAGCATGCCGCCATCGCCCTCGCCGTTGAGGTGCTTGACCGCCAGCTTGAAGGCGCGCAACTCGTCCGCGCCCTCGTCGGCGTAGGGCCCGGTCTGCGGCACGTTGAAGCCGAGCACCACCTCCTTGCCCTTGGGCATGTTGCAGTATTCCTCGGCGTGCGCATCCCTGATGTAGTGCAGGATGGGCACGGCCAGGGCCGCACCGCCGGCCGCGCCCCTGATGAGCTGGCGACGGTTCACGATGAGATTCTTCTCGCTCATGGAGTTCTCCCTCTCCTCTGACGTTCGCGTGTCTTGCCTTGCAGGCGGGATGCGGCCGCAAAGTCATTGTTTCCGGTCGCGGCCAGTCTGGCATTGTTCTTTCGCATGTCATCCGGCGCCCTCGCCGCCGGATGCATCCCGCTGCCGCAAGCTAGCATGACAAATCACGACCGATGAACTTAGCTTTTCGGATGATGCCTTTCCACCATGCCGCGCGATTCCGCTCCTTCCCGGCGGCATCAGGGGCAACAGAAAAATATTTTCTTCTCCACGACAAAGTTTTTCTTTGTTCGATTCGCCTTTCACACGCACACCCCCGAACGCGGCCCGGAAGAAGGCGAGACGGCGCCGCGCGACCGGAGAGATCATGGAAGGATCCGCTCCCTGGCAGCCCATCCGCCGGGGGCTTCGGATGGGAACTGGCCGTCACGCGACGCCGTCTCATCCACGGCCTTCACCATTGGCATCCGGGCAAGTCATGGTTCGGGCCGCGGCATCCGGAGATCCCTGCTGCCGGAAAGGGCAGCGAATGGGAATCCGAATAAACAGTCAAAGGGAATTCGCTTCGAGACTGACCTGATTCAGATCGGAAAACCGACCGTTTTTCATGCATTTTGCACAGAAATTCGCATCATCGTCGGTGCCGGCGGCATCGCGCCCCACCCATGCAGGCCCGTTCCGGATGCGACCGCATTGACTTCACAGCAGCCCCAGCAGCAGCGCCCTGGCCACGCAGGCCGCATTGTTGCGCGCCTGAAGCTTGCGCCGGGCGGACTGCATGTGAAAGTCCACCGTGCGCTTGGCGATGCCGAGAATGAGCGCCGTCTCCCAGCAGGTCTTGCCGGCGGCACACCATCGCAGACATTCCCTCTCGCGCGGCGTGAGCAGGCCATCCGTCGTTGTCGCGTTCCGCTCTGCCTCCCTCGTCTCCGCTCCGGCCGGACCCGACATCGGCCGCCAGCCGCTCCCGCACGTCCATCAGCTCCAGGATCAGCGGCACGCACTTTTCCGCCAGCCGCTCCTCGCCCTGCCGAATGGCCATGTGCCGCAGGGAGACGAGGGCCGCCGCCCCATCCTTGAGCATCATCCGCCAGGCGGCCAGCGCCGGCTTCATGTCATCGCCGGGCAGTGATGCAGAGGACGGGCCCTTCGCCAGATCCCTGTCCTGCTGGCACCAGCGCGGCCGCGGCCGTGTCAGGGAATCGGCCCCGTTCATGACCCCGCCGGTCGCGTTCGCCACTTCCGGCCGGCCCGTTTCCCCTTTCTGCGTGCACTTGTGCCGTGTCATCTCGATACGGGCGGTTGCCCGCCACCCCCTGTCATGCAATTCCCGTTCCGGATCGCTCGCGATCCCGTCGGCAGGGTTGAAATCTCCTGCCCGGCAAGTCACCCGTTTGACGGTGACTTGGAGGTTACAAG
>CAZNLW010000063.1:0-12431 GCA_964574205.1 uncultured Rhizobiaceae bacterium
TGGAGTGCTATGCCTGTCATGCCTCCTGGGTGCCGCAGTGCTATGGCTGCCACGTGAAGGTGGACTACTCCGGCGGCAAGATGGATACCGACTGGGTGGCCAATGGCAACAGGCGCTATCCCAACGGCCAGACCGAGGAATCGCCGCTCGGCACCCATGGCCTGAAGAGCCCCGGCAAGGTGATGGAGACCCGTTCCTACCTGCGCTGGGAGGATCCGGTGCTCGGCATCAATGGCGAGGGCCGCGTCACGCCGCTCATGCCGGGCTGCCAGGTGGTCTACACGGTCATCGGCCGCGACGGGAAGGTGCTGGTCAACAACCGGATCGCGCTCTCTCCGGATGAGCAGAAGGAGCTCGGCCAGGCGCGCACGCCGCTGGCCATCGACATGGCGCCGGTGCAGCCGCACTCGGTGCAGCGCAAGGCCCGCACCTGCGAAAGCTGCCACAACAATCCCAAGGCCATGGGCTATGGCATTGGCGGCGGCGTCTTCCAGACCCGCTATGTGGAGGACGTGGTGGAGGACCTGATCGACCAGCGCACGGGCAAGCCCATCCCGAAGCGGTATCAGGTCCAGATCCAGGCCATTCCGCAGCTTGATTTCGACTGGTCCACCATCATCAAGGATGGTCAGCAGGTGCAGACGGTGGGCACGCACTGGCCGCTCTCCCGGGCCTTGCCCGAAGAGAAGCGCAAGGGCATCGAGCGCATCGGTCTCTGCATGGGCTGTCATCGCAACATGAGCAACGCCGAGCTCTGGGCCAGGGTGGCCACGCCCGGCCGGCTCACCGACAGGCAGCACATCGAGCTGATGAACAGGATGCTGCAGGCTTACGCGGCCGGGCGCGAACAGCAGAAGCCGATGCCACGAGAGGATCAGCAGAAGTGACCGCCATGATGGCCGTCATGGCGCGCACGGATGGCTGACGGCAGCATTGTCGCACACCCCGCCCCGGGGCCGGCAGAAGGCCGGAAGACCTGTCGGCCCCGGGGAACCGCCGGCCCGGAGGATCGCCGGCGCTTCGTGCATGCCCTGGCCTGCGACGCCGTCGCCGGTCGAGGCAGGGGCACAGCAGCGGTGCTTCACGGGACTGGCGGGTGAAATGGCAGATGAACTGCTGGATGAACGGGCAGATGAAAAGCCCCTGTCCCCGCTTGCCGCATTCGGGAGATCCGTCATGAAACGCCCGCGTTGCCTCCACCGATCCGCCGCCATGGCCCTGGCAGGCCTGTTCGCCCTGACACGATGCATCATGCCGGCACCGGCGGCCGATCGGAAAAGCGCCCCGCTGCCCTCGCTCGACGAGATGAAGGCCGTTTCCGACATGCTCAAGGGCGGCCGAAAACCGGAAGGCATGCCGATCACGGGGGATGACGGGGCCTTGCCGCGCATTCCCGTCATGCCCGGGGGGCCGCATGCAAGGGCCGATCCGCATGATCGTTTGCCACCGGAGAAGCTCGTGCAGGTGGCCCTGCAGCACCTGGCGGAGGGCCGTCCGGCCGAGGCCATGAGGACGCTGGACGCCGCCATCGCCCGCTATCCCCGGCACGTCCAGCTGCGCGGCGTGCGCGCCTCCCTGCACCTGCAGCACAGGCGCTATGCCAGGGCCCTGGCCGATCTCGAGGTGGCCCTGAAGCAGCAGCCGGACGATCCCTTGCTCCTGGTCAATCGGGCGCAGGCCTACCGCGGCTTTCGGCGCGACGAGGAGGCCCTGGCCGATCTCGATCACGCCTTGCGCGTGAAACCGGATTTCATCGGCGCCCTGTTCAACCGCGGCGTGCTGTTGTTCGAAAAGAGGCGCTATCGCCAGGCCCTGGCGGATTTCGAGAAGGTGGTTGAACTGGACCCGCATCTGCCGGCCGCGCGGTTCAACATCGCCATGACCCTCAGGGCCCTGGGCGAGCGCAGGCGCGCCATGAAGGCGCTGCAGGACTTCCTCGGGATCGCGAAGCACGAGGGCTGGGTGGCCGTGGCCCTGAAACAGCTCAACAACTGGCGGCAGATGGAGGGCCTGCCGCCGCTGAAGCGGGCGGATATCGCACCGCGATCCGCCAGCGGCACAGGGGCGAACACCGCTACCGGCGCCGACGGTCCGGAAGGCGCCGTCGCCACCACGGGCAAGGCAGGGGAGGGGGCACGATGACCATCGTCAGCCGGGAAAGGGGGACGAAGAGCAGGTCCATTCTCGCCACGCTCGCTGTCGCCCTGCTCGCCCTTGCAGGTCCGCTGCCACCAGCCGATGCCGGGCCGGCCGAAAAGGCAGAGGCCGCGGCCCCGGCCGGTTTCGATCACCTGCTGAAGGAGGCGAACCTTCAGCTGGCCATCCCCGCGAACTGGCGCGAGCTTCCGCCACCGCCCAACGGCGTGTTCGATTTCGATCGCGCCTGGGCGAGCCCGGACGGGCATTTCGAGATCCGCATCGCCGTGCGGCCCATCGCCCGCATGGTCATCGACTACGAGGATCCGCACAGTGCAGCGCCGGATCCCGACGACATCCATCCCCTCCTCTTCACGGCCCTGATTGGCCAGTTCGCCCGTCAGGGCGAGATGCCCGCGCGCGAGCTGTCACGCCATGCGGCCCGAAAGGCGTTCAATGCCGACTGGGCGGCGCTGGCTGCCTTCGGCACCGATCCGGCGCTCGACACCCGCCATCCGGAGGCCCTGCTGCTGGGCCTGCACAAGAGCCACATTGCCGATGTCTACCTCCTCGTCCTCTATGACGATCCTTCCCGCGCCCGCGAGAACCTGAAAAGGATCCTCGGCATGGTCCGCTTTCGCACGGCCACGCCGCTCCCGGTGCTGAAACGCCAGGAGGAGAAGGCCCGCCAGGCCCGCGATGCCTGGATGCGCGAGATGAAGGACGCCGGTGCAGAGAAGCAGTGCATCCCCCCGCTCAATGCCCGTGCGACGAAACGGACGACGGATGACCTTGACCAGATTCCGGAGAACTGATTCGCGAATTGCTCCTTTGCTGCCGATGCGGGTTCTCCCGAACCACGCGCTGTTCATTCCCCGCAAGGCGAGCCTCCGGCCGCCGTATTCTCCGGGCAGTTTCCCCCATGTGGAATGTCGCAATGAAAAGTTGCGGTCGGCCCGTTCTCGTGCCTAGCCTGCAAGGGCCAACGGGCGTGGGAAAAGAGAGAGCAATCCCGGAAAAAAGGGGGAACGGAGCCATGAAACATCCGCATGACGTGAAGGTCACCCGTCTGCAGCGCAGGATTCGCGCACGCGTTCTCGGTGTGCTCTGTCTGCCGCTGTCCCTGATCGCTGCCATGCCGGCCCTGGCCGGCTGGACGCTGGATCCCCAGGCCTCCAGCCTGCATTTCGTCTCCATCAAGAAGGGCACGGTAGGCGAGGTGCATCGCTTCCGCGAGCTGGCCGGCACCATGGAGGATGACGGCCGGGCAAGGGTGGAGATCGTGCTCGATTCCGTGGATACGCGCGTGCCCATTCGCGACGAGCGCATGCGCAAGCTGCTCTTCGAGACGGAGAAATTTCCTCGTGCCGTGGCCACGGCCACCGTCGATCCGCAGATGCTCAAGGACTTGAGGCCCGGCCGGCGCATCCGCCATGCCCTGTCCCTGAAGCTCGAGCTCCATGGCCGCTCCGGGAGTTTCACCGTGCCGGTCACGGTCGTGGGGCTAAAGAACGGCGCCGTGATGGTCACGGCCACGCGGCCCGTGATCGTCAACGCCGCGGCTTTTGGCCTTGAGAAGGGCGTGGAGGCCCTGCGCCAGGTGGTCAATCTGCCCAGCATTGCCGGTGCCGTTCCTGTCACCTTCGAGCTGGTCTTTGTGCCGGCAGCGGGCAAGTAGCCTTCACACACCGGACCACTCCTGAATCACTTTCTCGGACAGGCAGAAAAGAAGCCGGTGGAACAGTCACATCCACCGGCTTCATGAATCTGCATGCGAGCATGGGACCAGTCCGGCGTGCCATTCGGCAGTTCCGGCAGCCTCGGTCAGCACACCGTGCAGCCCTTCTTGCGCAGGGCCGCCACCTCGCGGTTGAGGCGTTCGAAGCCAAGGGCGCCGGGCACCAGCTTGTCGCCGATCACGAAGGCCGGCGTGCCGCGAATGCCCAGCGCATCGGCCAGCGCCAGATTGGTTTGCAGGGCCTGTTTCACGTCCTCCGATTCGGCATCCTTCTTCAGTTTCTCCACGTCCAGCCCCACGCGCCTGGCCAGGGCCAGGGCCACCTCGCCGTTCACCCGGCCCTTGTGTTTCAGCAGGGCCACGTGCAGGTCCCAGTATTTGTCCATGCCCTGCTTGCGGGCGGCGAGTGCATACTTGGCCGCCTCCATGGAATCGGGCCCGAGGATTGGAAACTCCTTGATCACGATCTTCAGGTCCTTGTTGGCCTCGCGCAGTTTCTGCACGTCCTCCAGCGAGCGGCGACAGAAGCCGCAGTTGTAGTCCATGAACTCCACCATGGCGATCGGCCCCTCGGGATTGCCGATCACCAGATCATGCGGCGAGTGATAGAAGGCCGCCGCATGGGCGGCGACCACGGCCTTCTCGCGCTGGGCCTGCTGCGCCTTCTGACGCTTTTCCAGCACCGCTACCATGTCGTTGAGGATCTCCGGGTTTTTCAGCAGCCACTCGCGCACGATCTGCTCGATTTCCTTGCGCTGCTCGGGCGAAAAGCTGCCCGCCGCGACCGGTGCGACGCTGCCGGCAGCCACGGCCAGTGCCGCCAGGCCCGCCATGAGAGAGACACGAATTTTCTGCTTTGAAGCCATGATCATCCCTTTCTCCGCCATTTGCCGTCCGCAGGGCCAATCTCGCCTCCGCAACCTGCACTGCCGAAATCCGCTGGCGGCCCGATCAGGAGGCCGCTGCTGCTCCACCGCTGGAGGATGGGGACATTATCGGCCACGCCGTCCCCTGGCCATCTTCAAAATGTCGTTAGCCCGCATCCACGCCGGTGTGCCCTTCTTCAGCCGCTTCATGGCGCCTTTCGCCTTCAGCACCGCCAGCTGCCGGTCGCCACTGCGGATGGCCGCCTCCGCCGTCTCCAGCTCGGCCAGTCCCGTGTGGCCGAGCATGGCATGGGCCCGTGCCATCAGCCGGTGGATGAAGGGCCATTGTCCCTCCTGGGGCAGGGCCTTGCGCAGGTTGGCCAGGGCTGCCTTCGCACCGGCCCTGGTGTTCTGCGCCAGCTGTGCCTGGGCCAGCAGCATGCGGATCAGCCCCTGCCGGGGCGCCAGCTGCACGGCTTTCTTCAGTGCCGGAATGGCCTCGCGCACCCGCCCGTTCTCCAGCAGGGCCTGGCCTTTCAGTTCCCAGAAATAGGGATAGCGCGGCCGCTCGCGGATGAGACTCTCGATCAGCGGCAACGCAGTGCGCAAGTCACCGGTGCGAAAGGCGGCAATGGCCCGCGCATAGCGCGCCGGCAGCGAGTTGTCCGTGCGCGGATAGCGCCGATACACGCCTCGCGCCCCTTGCGTGAAACCGATGAGCTTGGCCTGCACCAGCTGGTGCCGCTCCACGAGCCAGGGCGGATCCTTGCGGTTGTAGTAGGGGCTCTTGCGCACCAGCCGCTCCAGGGCCCGGATGCGCTGCATGGGCATGGGATGGGTCATCACGTAGGGGTCGGCATGGCGCAGAGTGGCCATGTATTTGCTGGCCAGGCGCCTGAACATGTCGATCATGCCCTTGCCGGACTGCTGGGTGCGTTCCAGATAACGGGCCGCCGCCTGGTCCGCCGCTGATTCCTGCGTGCGCGCATAGGCCAGGAACTGCCGCTGCAGCATGGATTGCGAGCCCAGCATGACGGCGCGCCCGGTGGTGGACACATCCCGGCTGCCGGCCACGGCCCCGCCCGCCATGGCCCCCAGCGCCACCAGCTGGCTGATGATGGCCAGCGTGCTGAGGCGACTCATCTCGATGCCCATGCGCGCCAGATGCCCGCCGGCGATGTGTCCGGTCTCGTGTGCCAGCACGCCGATCACCTCGTTGGGTGTCCTGGCCTGCAGCAGCAGACCGGTGTTCACGAAGATGCGCTGCCCGTCGGCCACGAAGGCGTTGATGCGGTTGTCATCGATGATGTGAATGCGCACCGCCCGCGGGTTGAGCCCCGCCGCCCGGAAGATGGGCACGGCATAGATCCGCAGCAGGTCCTCGATCTCCGCATCGCGGATCAGCGGCAGCCCGCGGCTGCGCCCGCGCGCCTCCGCCAGGGGCGCCAGTACCGGCATCACCACGAAGGAAAGTGCCGCCATCAGGAGCATCAGCAGGGACGAGAGCGCATGAAGGGGATGGGCTGCCCTGCACCCTGGTCGGATGTGCCGGATATCATGTGCCTGCATCGTTGCCGGCTCCTTCGGTCTTTTCGGGTCATCCCGCCGCCTCAGGCGAAATGGAGGGCCGGATGACCTCTCCTGGTCCCTGTATCTGACCGCCCCTCTCGCCGGGTCGAACCTCCCTGTGCCGACCTCCCGGTCAGGAATGACCGGCCGCCTGTGTTGCAGATGTAGCACGAAGCCGTCCCTCGCCCAGCTCCTATCAGGCGCAAAGTCGCCCTTTTCATGGCAGAATGCGGCCGGATTCGCACAAGAGGGGGTGGCAGGAGACGCCGCCCTCTGCTAGCGCTGGGAACAGGAACAGGGAAACCACCGGGGCCAGGGCATGACACACGATTCGGAAACCTCCGTTGCCTCCACCGTCTGTGCCGACAGCGGAAATGCAGGCGCCACCGCGGCAGCGCAGGGCGGGTCGGTGCCGGCTCCCTCCCGCCGGGCATGCCAGGTAGCGCCGTTCATCGTCATGGATGTGTTGCGCGAGGCTGGCGAGATGGAGGCGGCCGGCGAGGACATCATCCACATGGAGGTGGGCCAGCCCTTCGGTCCGGCTCCGGCCGCCGTGCGCGCGGCCGCGGCCCGCGCCGTGGCGGAACAGGATCTGGGCTACACCGAGGCCCGCGGCATCCGCCCCCTGCGCGAGCGCATCGCCCGCCACTACGAGGAGCACTACGGCGTCGCCGTGGATCCGGATCGTGTTTTTGTCACCACCGGTTCCTCCGGGGCTTTCACCATCGCCTTCCTCGCCGCCTTCGACGCCGGTGACCGCGTGGGCCTGGCCAATCCCGGCTATCCCGCCTATCGCAACATCTTCCACGCCCTGAACATCGAGCCGGAGTTGCTGCCCGCCGGCCCCGCCAGCGGCTGGGCCCCCGATCCTGCCGAGGTGGCCCGGCGCATGGGGCAGGGCATGCGCGGCCTGCTCGTCGCCTCGCCCGCCAATCCCACTGGGGCCATGCTCGGTGAGGCACGCCTGCGCGAGCTTGTGCGCATCGTCGAGGAAGCGGGAGGCTGGTTCATCTCCGACGAGATCTATCACCGCCTGGACTATGACGAGCCGGCACAGACGGCACTGGCCGTTTCCGACCGCGCCATCGTCATCAATTCCTTCAGCAAGTATTACGGCATGACCGGCTGGCGCATCGGCTGGATGGTCGTGCCCGAGCCCCTGCTGCGCGCCTGCGAGGTGCTGGCCCAGAACATGTTCATCAACGCGCCTTCCGTCTCCCAGGCCGCGGCCCTGGCCGCCTTTGACGCCACCACGGAGCTGGAGGAACGCAAGGCCGTCTATGCCGAGAATCGCCGCTTTCTCCTCGAGGCCCTGCCGGCCATTGGCTTTGTCGATCTCAGCCCCGCCGATGGCGCCTTTTATGTTTATTGCGACGTGGCGCACCTGACCGGTGACAGCGTCGATTTCGCCCGCCGCATGTTGCACGAGACCAGGGTGGCCGCCACCCCGGGGCCGGATTTCGACCCCCTGGAAGGTCGCCGCTGGCTGCGCTTCTCCTACTGTGCCAACCACGAGGACATCCGTCGGGCCATCGACCGCCTGGCCCCCTGGCTCGCCCGGATCCGCGAGACATGAGCGACGCAAGCGACTGCGCCGCGAAAGACCGGCCACCCCGCCACCGCGCCGGCCCGGCGTGACCGGGAGTGATCACCCCATCATGCCTGCAGGGCGTGGCCCTGGGGCAGCATCGTCTGTTCCGTCTCTCCTGCCCGCAGGGGATGATCGGCCGCCGGTTCGATGAAGCCGATGAGGGCATCCGTGGCATCCACCACCACCGCCAGCCGCCCCACACTCGGCAGCGTGACGGGCGTGCGCACCGTCCGTCCGCCGGCACGGGCCGTTTCCTTCAGGCAGGCATTGAGGTCATCCACGGCGAGATAGGTCATCCAGTGCGCTGGAATGCCGGCATGGAGCGCGGCGTTGAGCTCCAGGATGCCGCACAGGGGGCGCCCCTGCCGCCAGGCCACGTGATAGCGCTCGCCACCGGGCAGCCGCAGGGTCTCGAACTGCCAGCCGAGCATGCGCGCATAGAAGATCATCGCCGCCTGCGCATCCCAGCAGTTCAGCTCGTGCCACCAGAGCACATCCTTTCTGGTCGTCGCTGCCGTGTTCGCCATGATTCCGTTTCCTCTCCCTCCTGGCCGCCCTGTTGGAAAGGCGGCCGAATCGACGCCCCCGGATGACCGAATCGTGATCGAGGCTCATGGCACCCGGCAGGCCGAATTGCGGCAGAGCGGTGCTGGAAATCGGGCAGGGAGAGGGCGCGGGAACAGCCGGCGCGTTGCCGAAGGCCATGGCGAAGTCTTCGAAAGGGGGCACGGGCAGTGGGAAGCTGCGGCGAAAGGACTCGCCGGCAACGATTTTTTGCGTCCGGTGCAGGGCAGTGGGGTTGACGGGGGCCGTCGTGGCGTATATTGAAGGCCTCGTTCTCGGGAGGTGGCAGGCCGCAGGCCGCGTGAAGCAGCGCACTCGCGCCGGGCCTGAACGCTGCCGGAGAGACAAGCAGACAGAACCGTTGGCAAGACCTCGTTGGCCCGACAAGGTGCCGATGGAGGTCCTCTGGTTCTTGTGATGTCCGGGTTCTGGCGGGGCTGCGGCCCGGATGTCGCGTTTTTGCGCGCCTTGAACGGATCCCGTTCGCAGGCGCGCAACTGTTGTCCGCAAGCGGCCCGAAGGGTTTTTGCAAGCAGGAAAACGGGTTTCGAGCAGTCATGCCGACGATCAACCAGCTCATCCGCAAGCCGCGGAAGCGCCCGGTGAAGCGCAACAAGGTGCCGGCCCTTCAGGCCTGCCCGCAGAAGCGCGGCGTGTGTACCCGCGTCTATACCACCACGCCGAAGAAGCCGAACTCGGCCCTGCGCAAGGTGGCGCGCGTGCGTCTCACCAACGGCTTCGAGGTGACCAGCTACATTCCGGGAGAGGGGCACAACCTGCAGGAGCATTCGGTGGTGCTCATTCGGGGTGGCCGCGTGAAGGATCTGCCGGGCGTGCGCTACCACATCATCCGTGGCGTGCTGGATGCCTCCGGTGTCGAGGGGCGGCGTCAGCGCCGGTCCAAGTATGGCACCAAGCGGCCCAAGTGATTGGGGGCTCTGGTGATTGGATTCGCCGGATGATCGCCGGGTGAATTCGGATGGGCGGGCGGGCCGGAGCGGTCCGCGTGCAGCCGGTCTGAAGAAGGTGCCGTGACGGGGTGCCTGGAGTGTGCGGGGGCGTGCACGGGTGGGCAGGCATGCCGGATGGACTGTCAGGCTAGATAGAGGTTGAAGCAGGGAAGAGCGACATGTCCCGTCGTCATCGCGCCGAGAGGCGAGAGATCAATCCGGACCCCAAGTATGGGGACGTGGTGCTGTCGAAGTTCATCAACTGCCTGATGTACGACGGCAAGAAGTCGGTGGCCGAACGCATTGTCTACGAGGCGCTGGACCGCATTGCCGAGAAGACGCGGCAGGATCCCCTGCAGGTCTTCCATCAGGCGCTGGAGAACGTGAAGCCGCAGGTCGAGGTGCGCTCCCGCCGTGTCGGTGGTGCCACCTACCAGGTGCCTGTGGAGGTGCGTCCGGAGCGGCGTCAGACACTGGCCATCCGCTGGCTCATTCACGCCGCCCGCGCCCGCAACGAGTACACCATGGTGGAACGGCTCTCGGGCGAACTGATGGATGCTGCCAACAATCGCGGTGCCGCCGTGAAGAAGCGCGAGGACACGCACCGCATGGCCGAGGCGAACCGCGCCTTCTCGCATTACCGCTGGTGAGGGGTGCCGGTCTCCCCGTGTCGGCCGGGTCGGGCGCGATGACCGTGCCGGGCGTGAGAAGAACGCGAGAAGAACGCGAAATGAGGGTTTCGGAGCAGGAAGATGCCCCGCAAAGTGAAGATCGAGGATTACCGCAACTTCGGCATCATGGCCCACATCGATGCCGGCAAGACCACGGTGACCGAGCGCATCCTGTATTACACTGGCAAGTCCTACAAGATCGGCGAGGTGCACGATGGTGCCGCCACCATGGACTTCATGGAGCAGGAGCAGGAGCGTGGCATCACCATCACCTCGGCGGCCACCACCACGTTCTGGCGCAACAAGCGCCTGAACATCATCGATACGCCCGGCCACGTGGACTTCACCATCGAGGTGGAGCGCTCGCTGCGCGTGCTGGACGGCGCCGTGACCGTGCTGGACGCCAACGCCGGCGTCGAGCCGCAGACGGAGACCGTGTGGCGCCAGGGCGACAAGTATGGTGTGCCGCGCATTGTCTTCGTCAACAAGATGGACAAGATCGGTGCCGACTTCTTTGCCTCCGTGGAATCCATCAAGGAGCGTCTCGGCGCCCGTCCGCTGCCCATCCAGCTGCCCATCGGCGCGGAAAACGACTTCGTCGGCGTGGTGGATCTCGTGCGCATGGTCGCCATCGTCTGGGACGAGGAGACCCTGGGTGCCAGGTTTCACGAGGAGGAGATCCCCGCCGAGCTGAAGGATCAGGCGGAGACCTATCGCACGGAGATGCTGGAGACCCTCGTCGAGCTCGACGAGGAGGCCATGGAGGCCTACCTTTCCGGCGAGGAACTCTCCGAGGAGAAGATCCGCGAGCTCATCCGCCGCGGCACCATTTCCAACGAGTTCTTTCCCGTGCTCTGTGGGTCCGCCTTCAAGAACAAGGGCGTGCAGCCGCTGCTCGATGCAGTGGTGGACTATCTGCCCTCGCCGGTGGACATTCCGCCCATCAGGGGCATCGACTACAAGACCGGTGAGGAGGTGGTGCGCAAGCCCGCCGATGACGAGCCGCTGGCCATGCTGGCCTTCAAGATCATGGAGGATCCCTACGGCACGCTCACCTTCGTGCGCGTCTATTCGGGCAAGGTGAAGAAGGGCACCACCGTGCTCAACACCACCACCGGCAAGACGGAGCGCGTGGGGCGCATGGTGCTCATGCACGCCAACGAGCGCGAGGAAATCGACGAGGCCTTTGCTGGCGACATCATGGCGCTGGTGGGCCTGAAGGACACCAACACCGGCGACACGCTCTGTGACGTCAGCAGGCCGGTGATCCTGGAGAAGATGGAGTTCCCGGAGCCGGTGATCGAGAAGGCCATCGAGCCGGCCTCCAAGGCCGACCAGGAGAAGCTGACCATCGCCCTGCAGAAGCTGGCCAAGGAGGACCCCTCCTTCCGGGTCTACACGGATGAGGAATCCGGCCAGACCATCATTGCCGGCATGGGAGAGCTGCACCTGGACATCAAGGTGGATATCCTGCGCCGCCCGCCCTACAACCTCGAGGTCCAGGTGGGGGCGCCGCAGGTGGCCTATCGCGAGACCATCACGAGAAAGGCCGAGGTGGACTACACCCACAAGAAGCAGACCGGCGGCGCCGGCCAGTTTGCCCGTGTTGTTCTGGAGATCGAGCCCAACGAGCCGGGCAAGGGCTACGAATTCACCAGCACCGTTGTCGGCGGCGCCGTGCCCAAGGAATTCATCCCCGCGGTGGACAAGGGCATCCAGTCTGTCATGACCTCGGGCGTGATCGCCGGGTTCCCCGTGGTGGACGTGAAGGCCACGCTCAAGGATGGGGCCTATCACGAGGTGGACTCCTCGGCCGTGGCTTTCGAGATCGCCGGCCGCCAGGCCATGCGCGAGGCCCTGCAGAAGGCCGGGGCCCAGCTGCTCGAGCCGATCATGAAGGTGGAGGTCACCACGCCGGAGGAATATCAGGGCTCCATCATTGGTGACCTGAACGCCCGCCGCGGCCAGATCGTCGGCACCGACATCCGTGGCAACGCCACGGTGATCACCGCCATGGTGCCGCTGGCCAACATGTTCGGTTACGTGGACAGTCTGCGATCCATGTCGCAGGGTCGGGCCAACTTCACCATGATCTTCGATCACTACGCGCCCGTGCCCAAGAACGTGGCGGACGAGATCGTGGCGAAGCAGGGCTGACTGCAGCCGCGCAGGTCGCGGAGATCGGGGAATCGTGTGGCGCCGGCACGGCAGCCCGCTCTGGAGGTCCTGAAGATTGAGGAGAGGGCGCTTGAGAGGCCGGCGGAACAGGAACACTGAGCGGAGAGCGGAACGATGACGAAAGAGAAGTTTGAGCGGACGAAGCCGCACGTGAACATTGGGACGATT
>CAZNLW010000064.1:0-12384 GCA_964574205.1 uncultured Rhizobiaceae bacterium
CAGGCTGGAAAACTTTTCTTCACGTTCGACTACAAGGAAAGTGGCGCCTCGCCCGAGGCGCCACTTCGATCTCAAGATCACGAAACATGGAATGGCCGTCCCGGCCCCTCACTGCAGGATCAGGCGGGCATTGAGAGGCTGGACTGGGCGATTGTTGGCATGGCCCATGACCTTTTCGAAGGCCTGGATCTGAGCCTCCGAGGCCTCGACAGGCGTCTTGAGGACGAACCAGCGCACCCCCTCGGAACAGGGAGGCGTGGTCAGCGAGCCGTTGAAGCGCCAGTAGGCGCGATTCTTCGGCAGCAGGGCCGTGGCCGAAACGCCCTCCGGCTTCGTGGTGTCGCCCTTCTTCCGTGGCAGTGCCTTCCACAGGCGGGCAAGCGTGTCATTTTCCGCCCCCTTCTTCACGAACACGCCAACGACGGCGAGGTTGCCGTCCTTGTCGGCATGCACGAAGTGGATCTCCATGGGATAGAGCTTGCCATCCACGGCATTCTCGCTGGGGGCGTGGAAATGGAACTGCTTGAGGGCGAAATGGTGCCCGTCCATCTCCAGCCCGGCGCCTTCGCTCACCGTGGCCTTGACCGTATGGCCATTGTGCACGAGCCCGGTCACCTGTCCGCCTTCCTTGATCTTCAGCGGCGGCAGCTCGGCCTCCACCACACCAGTGATGTTCACTGGCGACTGGTTGCGTCCCTCGCCACACATGCGGAAGGCGGGATCCAGCTTGTGCCAATTGGCGGGGCCGGTCTCGCCTTCGTAGCCCCACTCGGCAGCATGGGCAGAAATGGCGGCACCGGTGAGGGAAAGGGCCGCCATGGCCACAAGGGCCCTGCGGACGATCATGCGCATGGATTCCTGTCCTCTCCTTGGTCTGAAGGGATTGCGGGTTTGTCAGGAAGGAAATGCAAGCGAGGCTTGCGCTCCCTGCATACGCCTCTCCGTCAGAAGCCGCAACCATGTCCCGTGGGATGTTTTGTCGCCATGGAGAGGCTTTCTCACTGGTCATGAACATCACATGCCGGTGAGCGGCCCGTGAGGTCTCCGGCAGCCGGCTGAAAACTTTTCTTCAGAAAAACAATGCGTCCTGCTGGCTCAGAACACGGTCCGGCCCCAGCAGGGCAGCATTTCTGGCTCGAATGAATCGCAAGGTTCTGACGATGTATCGTCAGAACCTTGCGGTTCACAGTCAACCAATCATCCGCAAAGTTTTTCAACTCAATACCTTGTCTAAACTTCACAGGCGACTGTCTCATCCATCCAGGATTTCCATGTCATCGGTGATGTCCACCTCGAAGGCCGCTTTCAGCAGGGCCCGCGTGTAGGGATGCTTCGGGTGCTCGAAAATCTCTGCCGCCGGCCCCTGTTCCACCACCTCGCCGTGGCGCATGACCAGAAGCTCGCTGGCCAGGGCCTTCACCACGCGCAGGTCGTGGGAGATGAACATGTAGGCGAGATCATGCTCGCGCTGCAGCTTGCGCAAGAGCGCCACGATCTGCGCCTGCACGGAAAGATCGAGCGCCGAGGTCGGCTCGTCCAGCACCACGAAGCGTGGCTGCAGCACCATGGCCCGTGCGATGGCGATGCGCTGGCGCTGGCCGCCGGAGAACTCGTGCGGATAGCGCTCCATGGCGTCCGGATCGATGCCCACTTCCGTCAGGGCCCGGGCCACCAGCGCCACGCGTTCCTCCCAGGTGAGGTCCGGCGCCTGGATGAGCAGACCTTCCTCCACGATCTGGCGCACGCTCATGCGCGGCGAAAGCGAGCCGAAGGGATCCTGGAAGACGATCTGCATGTGCCGCCGCAGGGGGCGCATGGCGCGAGCATCGAAACCGTCGATGGCCCGGCCCAGGAAGACGATGGGACCTTCCGACGGAATGAGCCGCAGCAGGGCCAGACCCAGGGTCGTCTTGCCGGAACCCGACTCGCCCACCACGCCCAGTGTCTGGCCACGGCGGATCTTCACCGAGACGCCGTTCACGGCCTTGATGTGACCGACGGTGCGCTTCAGCCAGCCGCGCTTGATGGGAAACCAGACCTTCAGATCATCGGCCTGCATGACCACAGGCGCCGTTTCGTCCGGCGGCGGCGGATCGCCCTTGGGCTCGGAGCTCAGCAGCATTTGCGTGTAGGGATGCTGCGGCCGGGCAAAGATCTCGGCCGTTGGCCCCGTTTCCACAACCTCGCCCTGTTTCATGACCGCCACGCGATCGGCGATGCGGCGCACGATGGTGAGATCATGGGTGATCAGCAGCAGGGCCATGGTCCGTTCCCGCTGCAGGCGCTTGAGCAGTTGCAGGATCTGCGCCTGCACGGTCACGTCCAGGGCCGTGGTGGGTTCGTCCGCGATCAGGAGATCCGGCTCGTTGGCCAGGGCCATGGCGATCATCACCCGCTGGCGCTGCCCGCCGGAGAGCTGATGGGGATAGCTGGAGAGGCGTTTTTCCGGCTCGGGAATGCCGACCTCCTCCAGCAGCTCGATGATGCGCGCGCGGGCTTTCTCGCCGGTGAGGCCGCGGTGGATTTCCAGCACCTCGCCGATCTGCTTCTCCACTGTGTGCAGCGGGTTGAGCGAGGTCATGGGTTCCTGGAAGATCATGGCGATGCGGTTGCCACGCACCGCGCGCAGGGTCTTCTCCGGCGCGTGCAGCAGCTCCTGACCGGCAAAACGGATCTGGCCGGCTCGGTATTTCGCTGGCGGCACGGGCAGCAGACGCAGCACCGAAAGGGCGGTGACGGACTTTCCCGAACCGGATTCGCCAACGAGCGCAAGGGTCTCGCCACGGTCGATGTGGAGCGAGACGCCGCGCACGGCGTGTGTGACCTTTTCGCCCTGGACGAAGTCCACGGCAAGATTCTCGATCGTCAGCAGATGTTCGTCCGCCTGGGTCATTCGAACGTTTTCCTCGGGTCGAAGGCATCGCGTACCGCCTCGCCGATGAACACCAGCAGCGAGAGCATCACCGAGACCACGATGAAGCCCGTCAGCCCCAGCCACGGGGCCTGCAGGTTGGCCTTGCCCTGCTTGAGCAGCTCGCCGAGGCTGGGCGAGCCGGGCGGCAGGCCGAACCCCAGGAAGTCCAGCGCCGTGAGCGTGGTGATGGAGCCGGAGAGGATGAAGGGCATGAAGGTGAGCGTGGCCACCATCGCATTGGGCAGGATATGCCGGAACATGATGCGCATGTCCGAAAGCCCCAGCGCGCGGGCCGCCCGCACGTATTCGAAGTTGCGCCCGCGCAGGAATTCCGCCCGCACCACGCCCACCAGGGCCGTCCACGAAAACAGCAGCATGATGAACAGCAGCATCCAGAAGTTGGGTGTGAAGAAGGCGGAGAGGATGATGATGAGATAGAGCGTGGGAATGGACGTCCACACCTCGATGAAGCGCTGGAAGAGCAGGTCCAGCCAGCCGCCGGTGTAGCCTTGCACGGCGCCGGCCGCCACGCCCACGATGGAGGAGAGCAGGGTCAGCAGCAGGCCGAAGATCACCGAGATGCGAAAGCCGTAGATGAGGCGCGCCAGCACGTCGCGCCCGTGATCGTCCGTGCCCAGCCAGTTGAGATTGCCGAAGGTGCAGCCGGGGTCTTCCACGCCCTTGGGATAGCGGCTGCAGGCCTCCTCCCGGGTCATGAGAAAGGCGGGCTTGGAGGGCGCCGGATGGGGGAGTTCGTTGTTCACCGTGTCATAGGAATAGCGGATGGGTGGCCAGATCATCCAGCCGTTGCGGTTGATCTCCTCCTGGATGAAGGGGTCGCGGAAGTCCGTGCGGGCAAGAAAGCCGCCGAATTTCGATTCGGGATACTCCCGGAACACGGGGAACAGATACTCGCCCTTGTAATAGGCGATGATCGGCCGGTCATTGGCGATGAACTCGGCAAAGAGTGACAGCACGAAGAGGACGAGAAAGATCCAGAAGCTCCACCAGCCGCGCCGATTGGCCCGGAACAGCGCCAGCCGGCGCCGGTTGATGGGGGACAGCCAGTGCCGCGTGGCCACGGCCTCCGGCACGGGCACGCCGGCCGCGGCCGCCTCGCGGGCGATCTCGCGAATGTCGCGCACCGCCTCCAGATCATCGGCGCCGGCCGCGGCCTCGACATCTGTGTCGCGCAGATCGCTCATGGTGGCCTTACAGCTCCCTCTTCTCGAAATCGATGCGCGGATCGATGAGGGTATAGACGATATCCGTGATCAGATTGGTGAGCAGTCCCAGCAGGGAGAAGATGTAGAGCGTGGCGAAGACCACGGGATAGTCGCGGTCGATGGCGGCCTTGAACCCGAGCAGCCCCAGTCCGTCCAGCGAGAAGATCTGCTCGATCAGCAGCGACCCGGCGAAGAAGGCCGAGATGAAGGCCCCCGGAAAGCCGGCGATGACGATGAGCATGGCGTTGCGGAACACATGCCCGTAGAGCACGCGCCGTTCCGTGAGGCCTTTGGCACGGGCGGTCATGACGTATTGCTTCTTGATCTCGTCGAGAAAGGAGTTCTTGGTCAGCAGCGTCATGGTGGCAAAGGAGGAGATGGCCAGGGCGGTGAGCGGCAGCACCAGGTGCCAGGCATAGTCCAGGATCTTCTGCCACCAGGTGAGCTGGTCGAAGTTGTCGGAGACCAGGCCGCGCAGGGGAAAGATGTTCCAGAACGAGCCGCCGGCAAACAGCACGATGAGCAGGATGGCGAACAGGAACGAGGGGATGGCATAGCCGACGATGATCACGGCCGAGGTCCAGACATCGAAGCGTGAGCCGTCGCGCACGGCCTTGGCGATGCCGAGGGGAATGGAGACGGCATAGGAGATGAAGGTGAGCCACAGGCCCAGGGAGGCGGAGACCGGCAGGGCCTCGATGATGAGGTCGATCACCGGTCGGTCTCGAAAGTAGCTGTTGCCGAAGTCGAAGCGTGCATAGTCCCACAGCATCTTGAGGAAGCGTTCATGGGCCGGACGGTCGAAGCCGAACTGCTTCTCCAGCTCCTTGATGAACTCCGGATCCAGGCCCTGCGCACCGCGATACGTGAATCCGGCATCGCCGCCGGCACCGCCTGCGGCATCTCCCCCTGTGCCGGCCAGCTCGCCGCCTTCCGCTCCGCCGATGCGGGCAGTGGCGGAGACGTCATGGCCCTGCAGCTGGGCCAGGATGCGCTCCACGGGTCCGCCGGGAAGGAACTGCACGATGACGAAATTCACGAGCATGATCCCGATCAGCGTCGGGATCATCAGCGCCAGCCGCTTGAGGATGTAGGCTCCCATGCCGCCCTGTCGTTTTCCGTGCTTCGATCAGGCCTGTCCGTCCTCGGCCGCCGGCCCCTTTTCCACCGGCAGGGATTCGATGAGGATGCGATCGTTGGTATAGACGCAGATCTCGGCCGCAATGGCCATGGCCCTGCGGGCAATGGCCTCGGCCTCCATGTCGGTCTCCATCAGGGCCCGCGCGGCGGCCAGGGCGTAGGCACCGCCCGATCCGATGCCGGCCACGCCGCCTTCGGGTTCCAGCACGTCACCGTTGCCGGTGAGCACCAGGGTCACCTCACGGTCGGCCACGATCATCATGGCCTCCAGCCGGCGCAGGAAGCGGTCGGTCCGCCAGTCCTTGGCGAGCTCGACACAGGCGCGCACGAGCTGCCCCGGATACTGCTCCAGCTTGGCTTCCAGGCGTTCCAGAAGCGTGAAGGCATCGGCGGTAGCCCCGGCGAAGCCGGCGATCACGTCGCCCTTTGCGAGGCGGCGCACCTTGCGTGCGGAGGCCTTGATCACCGTCTGCCCCAGCGATACCTGACCGTCACCGGCGATCACCACCTGGCCCCCCTTGCGCACGGAGAGGATGGTCGTGCCATGCATCGCCTGCATGCCTGCCGCCGCGGCGGTCCCGGCCTGGTCCATGATGGTCTCCGCTGCCCGAAAGTTTATCCGATTCGGTGATCCGGTGCCCCTTTTAGCACAGGTGAGGGGGGCTGCATCTTAACCTTTCTTGAGTTCCTCCCAGACATTGCCGCCGCCCAGCATGCGCCGGATGTAGGCCATGTTGGCCTCCACCTCCTCTGGCGGCAGGTCCTGGCTGGCGACATAGCGGGCCTCCTTGAAGCGGCCCTGCAGGCCCAGGGCCAGGGCCAGGTTCTGGCGCAGGCGGCGGGCGGCCAGGCTTTCCTGCGGCACGCGCTGAAGGGCCGGGCGCAGCACCTTTTCGGCCTCTGCCGGCTTGCCCTGCAGGATGTAGCTCATGCCGATGTTGTTGGCCACCTTGGGGTTGCCCGGCGAGAGTTTCATGGCCGTGGCGTATGCCCGCCGGGCCTCCTCGTAGCGCCCCTGTGCCGCCAGGGCCGAACCCAGGGCGTTGTAGGCCTTCCAGTCCTTTTGGCCGAGCCGGATCATGGTGCGGAACTCGCGCTCTGCCGGCACCGGTCGGCCTGCCGCCAGCAGGGCCTTGCCGTAGCGGTCGCGCAGACGCACGTTTTTCGGATGGCGCCGGACGAGCTCTTCCAGCACGGTCAGCAGCTCGTCGCGCTGGCCCAGCCGCTCCAGATGATCGGCATAGGCCAGCCCCTTGCGCAGATTGCCCGGATCGGCCTGCCAGGCCTTGGCCAGCCGCGCCGTTTCCTTGAGGGATGGCGGTTCGCCACCGCCTGCCGGCAGGGACCCCGTGGTCATGGGGTCCGCCTGGTCCCTGGTCGTCAGGCATCCGGCAAGACCAAGACCAAGGGCCAGCATCAGGGTCGTGCGCAGAAGCGCGCGACCGGCCTTGCGTATGGTTGCCCCCTGCCTGTGCATGGTCTGCGGCATGGCTTTCATTGCTCCCGTCACACGTTCATGGCTGCAGGGATCGCCCCGCTTTCCTCATCATGGCGACAACCTCTCAACAAACTGTTAACCATGACTGTTGACTTCCGTTTTGCCCTTGCGCCACGTTTCCCGGCGTCTGCATGACGGCAGGCAACACCATCAGGAGGCGTTCAGGCATGTCCGTCACTCCGCAGGATCTGCTGCTGGATTCCGCTTCCCCCGAAGCCGGCGAGGCCCGCCCCCTGTTGCTCGTGCGTGAGGGGGAGGTCGGCGACCTGGCGGAATATCTCGATGCGGCCCAGCAGGCCTGGATGAAGGCCAATGGCTTTGCCGGCAAGGCCGGCGAACGGCTGCTGCTGCCGGGGGCCGATGGCGGGATTGCAATGGCCCTCGTCGGTCTTGGCCGAAAGAGAAGCGGAGAAGGCAGACTTGCCGATCTGGCACTCGCCCGGCATCTGCCGGAAGGTCTCTGGCGAGTGATCAATCCCGAGGTTCTGGCCAATGCGCACGTGGCCACACTGGGCTGGGTGCTGTCGGGATACGTGTTTGATGCCTATCGCAAGGCCGAGCGGATGCCGGCCCGCCTGGTCTGTCCGGAAGGTGTGAACAGGGACGCTGTGCTGGCCGAGGCGGCCGGCGTATGGCTTGCCCGCAATCTGGTGAACACGCCGGCCACGGACCTCGGCCCGGCAGAGCTGGCAGACCATGCGGCCGGCATGGCGCGGCACTTCGGGGGCGAGCTTTATGTAACCACAGGAGCGGCTCTGAAGCGTGGCTTTCCCATGGTGCATGCCGTGGGGGCCGGCGCGGCCGACGAGCGGGCACCGCGGGTGATCGAGCTGTTCTGGGGCGAGAAGGATGCTCCCCGCATCGGCATCGTCGGCAAGGGCGTGTGCTTCGACACAGGGGGGCTGGACCTGAAACCGTCCACGGCCATGCGCCTGATGAAGAAGGACATGGGGGGTGCCGCTGCTGCCCTGGGGCTGGCCCGCATGGTGATGGAACTGGCCTTGCCGGTGCGCCTGCATGTGGTGGTGCCGGCGGTGGAGAACGCTGTTTCCGCCCGGGCCATGCGTCCCGGAGACGTGTTCCGCACCCGTGCGGGGCTGACGGTGGAAATCGGCAACACGGATGCCGAAGGACGCCTCATCCTGGCCGATGCCCTCACGCGCGCCTGTGAGGAAAAGCCCGGATTGCTGCTGGATTTCGCCACGCTCACGGGGGCCGCGCGCGTGGCCCTGGGGCCGGAGCTTCCGGCCCTGTTCACGCCGGATGACGCGCTGGCCCAGACCCTGATGCAGGCAGGGCTGGCCGTGGATGATCCGCTCTGGCGCCTGCCGTTGTGGGCCCCCTATGACGAGGGACTGAAAAGCCCCGTGGCGGATGTGTGCAACATCGCCGGCAATGGGCAGGCCGGCGCCATATACGCGGCCCTGTTCCTGCGCCGTTTCGTGAGGGATGTGCCGGCCTGGGTGCACATGGACATCTTTGCCTGGAATCCGTCGGACCGCCCGGCTCGTCCCAAGGGAGGCGAGCTGCAGGGAGCTCGGGCCGCACTCGAGGTGTTGAAGCGGCGCTGTGGCCGGTGAGCGCTGCGGCCAGAGGGCAGGAGCCTCCTGCCATGGGGAAGAATTGGCTCTTCAATTCCGCCGCGAAATCCGCTAGGCCGGCCACAGGGGAACAGGGCGCGTGGCCCGGGTCGCACATCCGGGCCGCACATGAGCCGCACATGAAGCGACAGCAGGGATGAAGGCCATGACCTCACCCTTTGCCGGCATGCCGTTCCTGCGGCGCACGGAGGATGCCATTCCCGCCGAGACGTGGAACCTCTGGCGGCGCTGGCGGCGCCGCTTCGGCTCCCGCCTCGAGATGCCGCTCACCTGCCGGCCGGGCACAGGCCTGCTGGTGACGGACGAATATTGGGTCATGGTGGATGTCACCAACCAGGGCGTGCCCCTCATCCTGTGGACGGAATTCGCCACCGAGGGGCGCGATGCCCTGCATGCGGACATGCCCTGCTTCGTGCAATATTACGATTATCCCGGTGCCCGCTTTCACGATGCGGTGCTGAAGGAGGTCACCGAGCGCATGCGCCAGGATCTGACCCGGGCTGACAGGGAATAGGCGCTGCAAGGAAACGTGTTTCAGGCCTGCTTCCCGCCATCATGGCGCGCTTTCCAGAAAAAGAGGCCGGCGCGCTCGTAAAGCCAGTAGTATTGGGTGGTCATCTGCCGGACCCGGGTGAGACGAAAGCCCAGCAGCGCAACGGCGATGAGCACGGCCGCATCGGCGATGTAGGACTTCAGGGACAGGAGGGGTTCCTCGAACAGGGCATAGTGGAGAAAACGCACGGCCGCCGCCAGCAGCAGCATGTAGACGAAGAGCTGCCACAACGGCCGCCACTTCAGCGCCAGGGCGCGGCCGGCCAGCCAGGCGGCGCCGCCACCGATGATCACCGTCAGGCCGATGAAGACGCTCGGCGAGCTGTCCGTCACGAGTTGCCACATCACACGCCTCCCTCCAGATAGGCCGCGCGCACTTCCTCCTTCTCCAGCAGTTCCCGGCCGGTGCCGCTCATGGTGATGCGGCCGTTCACCAGCACATAGCCGCGATGGGCCAGCTTGAGGGCATGATAGGCGTTCTGCTCCACGAGAAAGACCGTCAGTCCCTGTTTCTCGTTGAGTTCGCGGATGACATCGAAGATCTGGCGCACGATCAGGGGGGCCAGGCCCAGGCTCGGCTCGTCCAGCAGCAGGAAGCGCGGCCGGCTCATCAGCGCGCGGGCGATGGCCAGCATCTGCTGTTCGCCGCCGGAAAGCGTTCCGCCCCGCTGGTGCTGACGCTTCTCCAGGACGGGGAAGAGCTCGAAGACCTTGCGCAGGTCCTCGTCGAAATGTTCGGGACTGGAGAGCATGGCGCCCATCTGCAGGTTTTCCAGCACCGTCATGCGCGGAAAGATGCGCCGTCCTTCCGGTGACTGGGCCAGGCCCAGACGCGCGATCTCGTGGGTGGGCAGGTCCGTGATGTCGATGCCGTCGAAGAAGATGCGTCCCTCCCGCGCACGGGGGCGTCCGAAGATGGTCATCATGAGGGTGGACTTGCCGGCGCCGTTGGCGCCGATCATGGTCACGATCTCGCCCTCGTTGACCACCAGGTCCACGTTTCGCAGGGCCTGGATCTTGCCATAGAAGGCGGAGACGCCGCGCACCTCGAGAAGCGGCTGCCTGTCGCCGTTCGTGCTCATGATGCCATCTCCTCCGCCTCGTCCTCCTCCACGCCGAGATAGGCGGCGATCACCGCCGGGTCGTTGCGCACGTGCTCGGGCGTGCCGTCGGAGATCTTCTTGCCGTAGTCCAGCACCACGATGTGGTCCGAGATGTTCATGACCACGCTCATGTCATGCTCGATGAGCAGGATGGAGAGGTCGTGTGCCTCGCGGATGGAGAGAAGGAGCCTGTTCAGCTCGTCCGATTCCTTCGGGTTGAGACCGGCGGCCGGCTCGTCGAGGCACAGCAGCACGGGATCGGCGCACATGGCGCGGGCAATCTCCAGCTTGCGCTGCTCGCCATAGGGCAGATCGCCAGCCGGATCGTCGGCGCGATGGAGCAGGCCGGTCTTCTCCAGCCAGTACTTGGCCTTTTCCACGGCCTGTGTCTCGTGGCGGCGATAGAGACCGGGCAGCAGCACGCCGATGAAGGAATAGCCGGATTCCTTCATCAGTCGATTGTGCTGGGCCACCAGCAGGTTTTCCAGCACCGTCATGCCGGAGAACAGGCGGATGTTCTGGAAGGTGCGGGCCACACGGGCATCGCGGGCGATCCGGAAGTCGTCCATGCGTTCCAGCAGAAAGACATCGCCGTTCCTGTGGGTGAGGGTGAGCATGCCCGTGGTCGGCTTGTAGAAACCGGTGATGCAGTTGAAGACGGTGGTCTTGCCGGCGCCGTTGGGGCCGATGATGGCCGTGATCTCTCCCCGGCGGGCCTCGAAGGAGAGATCATCCACCGCCACCAGGCCGCCGAATCGCATGGTCATGTGCTCGACCCTGAGGATGGCGTCGCTCATCCCTCGCCCTCCTTCACCAGATCGCCGGAAATGGCCTTTTTCTTGTCACCCAGGAAGATGGTGGGCATGCGGGTGCCGATGAGGCCGCGCGGCTTCCAGACCATGATGACCACCATCAGCAGGCCGAAGATGAGCATGCGATATTCGTTCGGATCGAAGTTCTCGATGCCGAAACGGGTTTCCATGAAGGCCTTCAGCCAGTCCATGTTTCGCAGTGCCTCGAAGCCGCCGATCATCACCACGGCGGCGAGCGCCACGCCGAGCTGGCTGCCCATGCCGCCGAGCACCACGATGGCCAGGATGATGGCCGATTCGATGAAGGTGAAGCTCTCCGGCGAGATGAATCCCTGGCGGGTGGCGAAGAAGGAGCCGCCAAGGCCGCCGAAGAAGGCGCCGATGGCAAAGGCCGTGAGCTTGGTGTTGGTGGTGTTGATGCCCAGCGCCCGACAGGCGATCTCGTCCTCGCGCATGGCCTCCCAGGCACGGCCCACCGGCAGGCGGCGCAGCCTGGAGGTGACGAAGCTGGTGATCATCGCCAGCACGAGGATGATGTAATAGAGAAAGATGATGCGGTGCATCGAGGAATACTCGAGCCCGAACATCTGGTGAAAGGTATTGTCGCCGAAGCGCTTGAATTCCGCCAGGCCGAAGAAGCTGGGCCGGGGAATGCCGGAGATGCCGTCCGGGCCGTTGGTCACCTCCACCCAGTTGAGCAGCACCACGCGAATGATCTCGCCGAAGGCCAGGGTGACGATGGCCAGATAGTCGCCGCGCAGACGCAGCACGGGAAAGCCCAGGATCATGCCCCAGATGGCGGCAAGAATGCCGGCCAGCGGCAGCACGGCCCAGAAGGACCAGCCGAAGTGTGTGGCCAGCAGGGCGTAGGCATAGGCGCCCACGGCATAGAAGGCCACGTAGCCGAGGTCCAGCAGGCCGGCCAGCCCCACCACCACGTTGAGCCCCCAGCCCAGCAGCACGTAGGTGAGCACCAGAATGCCGATGTCCACGAGCTGGCGATTGGCAAAGGGCATCAGCGGCAGCACGAAGGCAAAGGCCACGAGGGCCGGCCCCACAAGGCGCCCGAGCGGCGCCATCAGGGCGGACAGGCGTTCTGACACCTTCTCCAGGGCTGCCGGTGCCGCGGCGCCCTGCTTCCACCAGAACAGGCGCAACAGCAGCCGGCCGATGAAGGCGATGGCCATCGCCGTGACCACCAGCCAGGGGCGGTATTCCAGCGACAGGCCCGTGGGGGTGTCCACGGTGCGCACACCCAGCATCAGGGATGTGAGCACGAAGGCCAGCAGCGAGACCAGGAAGGCCTCCTTCACGGCTTCGGCCAGACGGTTGCCGGCCGGGCCGGCCGTTGTGATGCGGGTCGTGCGACCGTTGCGGATCGGGGTTGCACGCATGGCCTTTGCTCCTCCCTGGCCGTCAGACCTTCTCCACCTCGGGCTTGCCGAGCAGGCCGGAAGGCAGGAAGATGAGCACGATGGCAAGCATGGAGAAGGCCGCCACGTCCTTGTATTCGATGGTGAAATAGGCCGACCAGAAGG
>CAZNLW010000065.1:0-12360 GCA_964574205.1 uncultured Rhizobiaceae bacterium
GGTACGATACCCCTATTCTATAGGAATGCAGGGGCTAAATCCGACAGGCTCCTAGTCCTCGATTCCTTCGCCGGCTCCGGCACCACAGGCGCGGTGGCTCACAAGATGGGCCGCCGCTGGATCATGGTGGAGCTGGGCGAGCACTGCCATACCCACATCATCCCCCGCATGAAGAAGGTGATCGACGGCGAGGACCCCGGCGGCATCACCAAGGCGGTGAAGGCCGTCGTCGAGGACCTGAAGAAGCGTTCCAAGACGTGCCAGTCCTACGAGGAAATCGCACAGGTCGGCACCATCTCGGCCAACGGCGAGAAGGAAATCGGCGAGCTGATCGCCAAGGCCATGGAAAAGGTGGGCAACGAGGGCGTGATCACGGTCGAGGAGAACAAGGGCCTCGAGACCGAGCTGGAGGTCGTCGAGGGCATGCAGTTCGACCGCGGCTATCTCTCGCCCTACTTCATCACCAATCCGGACAAGATGATCTGCGAGCTCGAGGAGCCCTACATCCTCGTGCATGACAAGAAGATCAGCTCGCTGCAGCCGCTGGTGCCGCTGCTCGAGCAGGTGCTGCAGGCCAACCGTCCGATCCTCATCATCGCCGAGGACGTGGAGGGCGAGGCCCTGGCCACGCTGGTGGTGAACCGCCTGCGCGGCGGCCTGAAGGTCTGTGCGGTGAAGGCCCCCGGCTTCGGTGACCGCCGCAAGGCCATGCTGCAGGACATCGCCATCCTCACCGGCGGCCAGGTGGTCTCCGAAGAGCTGGGCACCAAGCTGGAGAACGTGACCCTCGACATGCTCGGCACCGCCAAGAAGGTCGTGGTGGACAAGGAGAACACCACCATCATCGATGGTGCCGGCAAGAAGGAGGACATCGAGGCCCGCATCAAGCAGATCAAGCAGCAGATCGAGACCACCACGTCGGAGTACGACAAGGAGAAGCTCCAGGAGCGTCTGGCCAAGCTGGCCGGTGGCGTGGCAGTGATCAAGGTGGGCGGCGCCACCGAGGTGGAGGTGAAGGAGCGCAAGGACCGCGTGGACGACGCGCTCAACGCCACCCGCGCGGCGGTCGAGGAGGGCATCGTGCCCGGTGGTGGCGTGGCGCTGCTGCGGGCCAAGAAGGCGCTCGAGAACCTCAAGGGCGACAACGAGGACGAGCAGGCGGGCATCGACATCATCGCCCGCGCAATCGAGGCGCCCATTCGTCAGATCGCCGCGAACGCCGGTGTCGAGGGCGCGGTCATCGTCGGCAAGGTGCTGGAGGCCGACGACCCCAACTTCGGCTACAACGCCCAGACCGGCGAGTTCGGCAACATGATCGAGATGGGCATCATCGATCCCACCAAGGTGGTGCGCACGGCCCTGGAGGACTCTTCCTCCGTCTCCGGCCTGATGATCACCACCGAGGCGGCAATCGCCGAGAAGCCCAAGAAGGAGTCCGCTGCCCCGGCAAACCCGGGCATGGGCGACATGGGCTTCTGATCCCGGCCGTCTCGACTGCGGATACGACAACCATCGCCGCCGCAGCCCTTGCGCTGCGGCGGTTTTCTTTGAACTGTGAATGCGGATTGATCTGCAGCATTGCCCACCCCTGCACTCAATAGATCGAAAGGGACTGTCCCAGGCAATCAACAATCCCTGCAGGGCAATCGCATTTTTCTCCGGGGCTGCCCCAGATAACCCAACAGCTTCCACTGCAACGATTTGTCATTTTGCCATTTTGATGAATATTGGCCAAGAGAAGCGCCAATGGCGATTTTTCGCCATTGGCGCTTCCTTGCCATTCTTTCTGCAAGCCCATGATTGTCAAGGACGCCCCTTCGGGGCGTCGCTTTCAGCGATTTCATCCTTGACAATCATGGGCTTGCAGAAAAAACAGCCCTGTCTGGGACAGCCCCTTTTCTCCTTGCATGTCCGGCTCCGAAAACGGTCGGGAGCACGATGAAGATGCATGCATGGCCTTCGGGCTCGCTTGTGCAAGCCTGTCGTGGCGGGCAAAAGAACAACAGTCTTGCCACGGGCGGAGAGGACAGCTCCAGAGGAAAAGGACAGGGGCATGCGAAACATCATTGTCACGCCGCTGGCGCATGTGGAGGAGGTGGTCCGTCATCACGGCAGGGCTCATGTCTGTGGCCTGCTGGGACCGGAGATGGCGCATCCGCCGCTTCCCGTTCCGGAGACGCAGCGCCTGCGGCTGTCCTTTCATGACGTGGCTGCCCCTGCGCCGGGCTTTCAGCCGCCGACGCCAGAGCATGTTCGGCGCATCCTGGATTTTGCCGAGCAATGGGCAAGCGCTGATGCGGGGCCGCTCGTGTTTCATTGCTGGGCTGGCATTTCCCGCTCCTGGGCAGCGGCCTTCATCGCCCGCTGCCACCTGGAAGCGGAACGCCCGGAGGCGGATATTGCCAAGGCGCTGCGCCACCTGGCCCCGTTCGCGACGCCCAATCCGCTTCTGGTGCGGCTGGCCGATGCCCTGCTGGGCCGGCAGGGCCGCATGATCCGGGCCATTGCCCGCATCGGCCGCGGGGAGGCCGCCTTCATGGGCGCCGTGGTTCGCTGGCCGCTGGCTGAACGGCCGTGACGTGAACGCGCATTCGGCGCGGTGCAAAACCTCAGCCGTCGCGATAGAAGATATGGCGGCCAATGCGCGTGACCCTGCGCTTGAACCAGGCCCATTTCGGGCGCACGTAGTCGGCGTGATAGAAGGCCACGCCTTTCAGCTCCTTGAGGCCGACCTGACCGTTCATGACCCTGGCAGCCAGACGACGGGCCTGTGCCCAGGCCCTGCGATGGGTGGGCATGTCGCTCCTGCCGTCACAGGCAAAGGAGAACTGGCAGGCATTGCGGCGCTCGGCCCCCTGATAGACGACACCGCAGATGGTGTTGGGAAAACGCGGATCCTTCACCCGGTTGAGCACCACCTGGGCAACAGCCAGCTGGCCGCGCAGGGATTCGGAACGAGCCTCGAAATAGATGGCCTTGGCCAGGCAGATCTGCTCGCGCAGGCGGCGCTTGCGCTCGGCCAGTATGCGCCGCCGCGTCTCGCGCGCCAGGCGCCAGCTCCTCTCCAGCTTCTCCACCGGTGGCGTGGCCGCCAGCAGCAGGGACTTCACTGCCTCGTCCGCCGCGCCAAGGCCCTGTGCTGCCAGCGGATCCTTCAGCGGATCGCTCTTGCCCACGGCGACACTGCGAAGATGCGTGGCCACTTCCAGACTGGCGGTCGTGATCAGGGGATCGCGCAGCATGTCCCCCTTGCCGGCGCGTGCCACCCGTTGTTCGCCCGCAACAGGAACAGGCGGCTTCCCGATTCGGTCACGCGCCTCCGGCGACGCCAGCAGCTCACGTTGTTCCTGCAGAGCGAGGCGTGCATCCAGCTCCAGATCCGTCTCCGCCCGCTGCATCAGCGGCACGGGCGCCGGCACGGCCAGCGTCAGCCACTTGCCATCATCGATGGTGCGGGCATTGGCATGCCTGCCCAGATAATGGCCGGTGAAGGCCACGGCCGCCCCGAGCGTGAGGCCGGCGAGGGCAAAGGAGACGATCTCCGCAAACCGGCGAGACGTCTTTCTGGCCGATTTCTCTTCCAGGAAGAGATCGTCACGATCATGCATGACCCGTCCCTTACGTTCGTGGCTCACGAATGCGCCTCGCCCCAACTCCAGTGGTGGGCAATTGCGACATTCGTGCGACGGACATCATGCCCCCGCAATTGTTTATCATAAGTTAACCATGACTCCAAGGACGGTCTGACCAGTCCGACCACCTGTCCACACCGGCCGGAAGAGACCGGCGCCGGCCTTGCGCGGCACCGTTCCCGGGAAACGGGGATCACGCCGCCTTGCGTCGCAGGGCCGCCTGGGCCGCGGCAAGGCGCGCGATGGGCACGCGGTAGGGCGAGCAGGACACATAGTCCAGCCCTGTCTCCTCGAAGAAGTCGATGGAGGCCGGGTCGCCGCCATGCTCGCCGCAGACGCCCAGCTTGAGGTCGGCCCGGGCCCGGCGGCCGCGCTCGCAGCCGATGCGCACGAGCTCGCCCACCCCCTTGCGATCGATGGTGGCAAAGGGATCCCTCTCGAAGATGCCGCGCTTCAGATACTCACCCATGAAGCGGGCCGCATCGTCGCGCGAGATGCCCAGTGTCGTCTGCGTCAGGTCGTTGGTGCCGAAGGAGAAGAAGCGGGCAATGCCGGCGATCTCGCCCGCACACAGAGCGGCACGGGGCAGCTCGATCATGGTGCCCACGAGATAGTCGATGCGCTCGCCCGTCTCGGTCATCACCTGCTCGGCCACAGCCTCAATGCGGCCGGCAATGATCTCCAGTTCACGACGGGAGAGCACCAGCGGCACCATGATCTCCACCTGCGGCGCCGTGCCTGTCTCGCGTTTCACCTCCACCGCCGCCTCGAGAATGGCGCGTACCTGCATCTCGCAAATCTCGGGATAGGTGATGGCCAGGCGCACCCCGCGGTGGCCCAGCATGGGGTTGAATTCGGAGAGCTCCTCCACGCGGCGGCGGATGCGCTGCGGTTCCACGCCCATGACCTCCGCCACCTCGGCGATCTCGCGCTCGCCATGGGGCAGGAACTCGTGCAGCGGCGGATCGAGCAGGCGGATGGTTACCGGCAGCCCGGCCATGATCCGGAAAAGGGCGATGAAATCCCTGCGCTGCACGGGCAGGAGGTGATCCAGCGCGCGCCGCCGGGCCGCCTCGTCCTCGGCCAGGATCATCTCGCGCACGACCACGATGCGGTCAGGCTCGAAGAACATGTGCTCGGTTCGGCACAGGCCAATCCCCTCGGCCCCGAAGCGCCGCGCCGTCTCCGCATCCTGCGGTGTGTCGGCATTGGTGCGCACCCGCATGCGTCGGAAACCGTCAGCCCACTCCATGAGCGTGGCGAAATCGCCCGTAAGTTCCGGTTCCACCATGGGCACGCGGCCACGGATCACCTCCCCGGTGGTGCCGTCGATGGTGATCCAGTCGCCGGGCTTAAGCGTCACCGCACCGATGCGAGCCACTCCCGCCACGGAATCGATGAACAGTTCGCCGGCGCCGGAGACGCAGGGCTTGCCCATGCCGCGGGCCACCACGGCGGCGTGCGAGGTCATGCCGCCGCGGGCGGTGAGAATGCCGCGGGCGGCATGCATGCCGTGGATGTCCTCCGGCGAGGTCTCCATGCGCACGAGGATCACGTCATGGCCTCGTGCCGCCAGCTTTTCCGCGGAATCGGAATCGAAGACGACCTCGCCCGCCGCGGCCCCCGGCGAGGCCGGCAGGCCGCGGGCCAGCACCTCGCGCGTCGCCGTCTCGTCAATGGCGGGATGCAGCAGCTGGTCCAGCACCCGGGGATCGATGCGCAGCACCGCCTCCTCGCGCGTGATCAGCCCCTCGTTGGCCATGTCCACGGCAATCTTCAATGCGGCACGGGCCGTGCGCTTGCCGTTGCGTGTCTGCAGGATCCACAGCTTGCCGTGCTGGATGGTGAACTCCACGTCCTGCATGTCGCGGTAGTGCCTCTCCAGCAGGTCGAAGATGCGCACGAGCTCGGCAAAGGCTTCGGGCATCAGGGTTTCCAGCGAGGGGGCATCCATGCCGGCAGCCCGTCGCGCGGCCTCGGTCAGCGGCCAGGGCGTGCGAATGCCGGCCACCACGTCCTCGCCTTGCGCATTGGGCAGGAACTCGCCGTAGATCTCCTTCTCGCCAGTGGAGGGATTGCGCGTGAAGGCCACGCCGGTGGCCGAATCCTCACCCATGTTGCCAAAGACCATGGCTTGCACGTTCACCGCCGTGCCCCAATCGTCCGGGATCTCGTGAAGCTGGCGATAGGTGATGGCACGCGGCGAATTCCAGGACCTGAAGACGGCGCGGATGGCTCCCCACAGCTGGACCTTCACGTCCTGGGGAAAGGATTCGCCCAGCTCCTCCTCGACCAGTCCCTTGTAGGCGGTCACGATCTGTCGCCAGTCATCGGCAGACAGCTCGGTATCCAGCTCCAGACCGCGGGCTTCCTTGTAGTCCTGCAGAATGTCCTCGAAGAGGTGATGCTCGATGCCCAGCACGACATCGCCATACATCTGGATGAAGCGGCGATAGCTGTCCCAGGCAAAGCGCGCGTCACCCGACCGGGTGGCCAGGCCCTGCACCGTCTCGTCATTGAGGCCGAGGTTGAGCACCGTGTCCATCATGCCCGGCATGGACACGCGCGCACCGGAACGGACAGAGACAAGCAGCGGCCGCGCCGGATCGCCGAAGGTGGCCTCCACCTTTCTGCCCACCTCCGCCAACGCCTCTTCCACCTGGGTTTCCAGCCCCTCGGGAAAGCGGCCATCATGGGCATTGAACCAGGCACAGACCTCCGTGGTGATGGTAAAGCCCGGCGGCACGGGCAGGCCCAGCCGGCTCATCTCGGCCAGATTGGCCCCCTTGCCGCCCAGAAGATCGCGCATCTGCGCGTTGCCTTCTGCCTCGCCGTCACCAAATCGGTAGACGTATTTCGCCGTGCCTGCATTCATGACCCTGCTGTCCCTTGCTGACTGCCTGTCCGGTTTTCCGGGCAAACGTGATGATTTCAAGGAAGGCGGCGGACTGCCATTCGTGACGGTACCGGTGGGATGAACGCAAAGGGAAAGGTCCGGCCGGAGAGAAGGAACACGGCCGGACATTCCGCCCGCATAAGACGCTCTGGACTTTTGGCCGTCAAGGAGTCTTTTGGCGCACGCCTTGCCCACCCTGCCGGCAATGCCGGCCCAGAGTGGCCAGTTGCGTCTCTCTTCGTCACCCCTCGATGCGCGAGAAATCGGCCACCGTGCGGGCCACGTCGCGGATGCGCGAGAGCAGTTTCAGGCGGTTTTCGCGCAGCGTGGGATCCTCGGCATTCACCGTGACCTTTTCGAAGAACTCGTCCACCGGCTGGCGCAGGCGGGCAAGCGCCGCCATGGCCGCCTCGAAATCCTCGCGCTCGATGGCCTTGCGGGCATTGGCCCGGGCCTGACGGATGGCGCTGGCGAGCTTCTTCTCCGGCCCCGCAATCAGGAGCTGGCCATTGGGCTCGCCGTCGTAGGAACGCTTGTCCTTCTTCTCCTCGATACGCAGGATGTTGGCGGCGCGGCGAAACCCCGCCAGCAGATTCTGTCCGTCCTCGGTGTCGAGGAAGGCCTCCAGTGCCTTCACCCTGTGCACGATGTTGAGCAGGTCGTCCTGATCCCCCAGCGCGAAAACGGCATCGATGAGATCATGCCGAACGCCCTGCTCGCGCAGGTGCACCTTCAGCCGCTCGATGATGAAGCCCAGCAGGTCGCGGGCAATCGCGCCGGCATCCCGGGTTTCGACATCGAACGCCGGCGAGCTGCGCACCCGGTCTTCCAGGAAGGGCAGGAGCGGGAGGTGCAGGCCGTTCTCCAGGATGATGCGAATGATGCCCAGGGCTGCCCGCCGCAGGGCAAAGGGATCGCGCGAGCCTGTGGGCTTTTCCCCGGCGGCCCAGAAGTTGGCCAGCATGTCGATCTTGTCTGCCAGCGCCACGGCCATGGAGACCGGCTGATCCGGCACGCGATCGGATGGGCCCTGTGGCCGGTAATGATCCTCGATGGCCTGGGCGATGAAGGCGGGCACGCAGCTCTTCAGGGCATAATACTTGCCCATCAGGCCCTGCAGCTCCGGAAACTCGCCCACCATCTCGGTCACCAGGTCGGCCTTGGCCAGGCGTGCGGCCAAGGCCGCCTCTTCCGGATCGGCATCCACAAACGGCGCGATATCACGGGCCAGCGCCTCAAGCCGGCGCACGCGATCGCCCTGGCTGCCCAGCCTGGCATGAAAGGTGATGCGATCAAGCGCCGGCAGGCGCTCCTCCAGCGGCACGGCCAGGTCCTGCTCCCAGAAGAAGCGGGCATCCGCAAGGCGCGCGGCGATCACCCGGTTGTTGCCGGCAATGATGCGCTTTCCGCCATCCTCTGCCTCGAGATTGGCAACGAGGATGTAGCGGTTGGCGAGCCCCCCTCCTTCGTCTTCGGGCCGGCGCAGGGCAAAGCATTTCTGATGGTTGCGAATGGCGGTGACGATCACTTCCGGCGGCACATCTAGAAAGGCCTCGTCGAATTCGCCCATGAGCACCACCGGCCATTCCACGAGCCCCGCCGTCTCACGCACCAGTCCCTCGTCCTCCACGAGCTCCAGTCCCGCCTCGCGTGCCAGGGCCCGGGCCTGCTCGCGGATGATGCGGGCTCGCTCCTCGCCATCCAGGATCACCCTGGCCTTGCGCAGTTTCCTCTCGTAGTCGGCAAAGTCCTTCACCGTGAAGGGATCGGGCGCCATGAAGCGATGGCCGCGGGTGGTGCGCCCCACGGGGATGTCCTCGATCTCCACCGGCACGACCTCACCGCCGAACAGGCAGATGACGGTGTGCAGGGGCCGCACCCAGCGCAGGTTCCGGCGCCCCCAGCGCATGGCCTTGGGCCAGGGGAAGCGGCGGATGACGGCGGGGACGAGTTCCTTCAGCACATCCTGCGTGGGCCGCCCCGGCCGCTCGATACGGGCCACGTAATAGGGGCCCTTCTTCCTGTCGTTGACAATGTCGCACTGCTCCAGCGTCAGCCCCGTGGCGCGCAGAAATCCCTGAATGGCCCTTTCCGGGGCATCCACGCGTGGCCCGCGGCGCTCTTCCACCACGTCCGGCGTCCTGACCGGCACATCCGCGATCACCAGCGCCAGTCGCCGGGGGCCGGCAAAGGCGCGCGCTTCGCCCCCTTCCAGGCCGGCCTCGCTCAGCCCCTCGCGCACCAGGCGCTCAAGGTCGGTTGCGGCGCGGGCCTGCATGCGGGCGGGGATCTCTTCCGAGAAGAGCTCGATGAACAGTTCGGGCATGATTCTTCCATCCGATCTGCCAGATGATGGCGCGGAATCCCTGCGCCCTTGTTGCAGCAGGGCGATGCGAAAGGCAAGGGAAGAAGACATCGCCGGCCCGTCAGGCCATCATGCGCCTGCGCTTTCCTGTCCGGATTCGCCCTTGGCAGGCCTCAGTTCACGCGGCTGATGCAGAAGTCCACGGCCTCGACGAGGGCATCGCGGGGCTTGCTGGACGGGAAGATGGCCATGGCATCCCGGGCGATGGCACCATAATGGCGGGCACGCTCGATGGTATCCTCGATGGCATTGTGCCGGCTCATGATCTCCAGGGCCCGCTCCAGGTCGCCTTCGCGCTGTTCCCCCTCGCCGATGACGCGCTTCCAGAAGCGACGTTCCTCCTCCGTGCCGCGCCGGTAGGAAAGCACCACGGGCAGCGTGATCTTGCCCTCGCGGAAATCGTCGCCCACGGCCTTGCCCAGCTTGTCCGGATCTCCCGCATAGTCCAGCGCATCATCCACCAGCTGGAAGGCGATGCCCAGATTGCGACCGAAGGATTCGAGCGCCGCGCGCTCCTCGTCCGGACGCTCCGCCACCACGGCGCCCAGCTGCGCCGCAGCGGCAAAGAGGGCCGCCGTCTTGGCGTAGATGATCTCCATGTATCGGTCTTCGGTGGTGGTCACGTCGCGCTGGGCCTGCAGCTGCATGATCTCGCCCTCGGCGATGATGGCCGCCGCCGAGGACATGATGCGCAGCGCGTCCATGAGCCCCGTGTCCACCAGCATCTTGAAGGTCTGGGCCAGGAGGTAGTCGCCCACCAGAACGGTGGCCTGGTTGCCCCAGATCAGGCGGGCCGCCTTGCGCCCGCGGCGCACGTCGCTTTCGTCCACCACATCGTCATGCAGGAGCGTGGCCGTGTGCATGAATTCCACGGCGATGGCCAGCGGCAGGTGCCGTTCGCCTTCGTAACCGAACATGCGGGCCGCGGCGAGCGTCACCATGGGGCGCAGGCGCTTGCCGCCGGAATTGATGAGATGGGCAGAGAGCCGGGGGATGAGCTCCACGTGCGAGCGGGCATGCCAGAGAATGGTCTCGTTGATTTTCTCCATGTCGGCCGCCACCACGTCCATGAGCGGCTTCAGCGAGGCCCGGCCGCCCTCGCGCTCACCGAATGGCACCACCACGCCCATGCTCGCCCTCTCCGTCTCCCTGTCACGTCTCGCAACCACTCACCTCCCGGTGGGCGGCCTTGAGTGTCCCATTGTTCCCGGCCGGCCCGCGCACAGGGTAGTCATGCGCCGTGGCCTGTCAATGACGGCGATGCCGCAGCGCATCCGCCAGAAGACAGGATCCGAGATCATTTTCCGGCAGGCGGGCGGCTGTTTGCAACCTTTCGTTAGCCGGAATCGGTGACACTGCAGGCACCGGCATGGCGGCCGGCCCTGCGGGCTGCTAGGATGCATTGCAGGAGCTGCCCCATGCGTGAGATCCTGCGCACGAACGATCCGGTGCGACTCGCTTGCGCCCGCCATCTGCTGACCGAGGCCGGCATAGCGCACCTGGTGCTGGACGAGCACATGGCTGCCATGGAAGGCTCCATCAGCGCCATCCAGCGGCGGCTGATGGTGTCGGCCGCAGACGAAGAGGCGGCCCGGGCTGTTCTGGCAGCACTCGACGAAATGGACGCACGGGAGAGACTGAACGTCGATCGAGGGGCCGGGAGGACAAACGACCATGATGCGAGCGGAGAATGACGGCACAGGTGCCGGTGTGCTGACGGAAGATGCCTTTCTCGACGGACGGGTGAAGGCATTGCAGCCGGAAAAGGGATTCCGCGCCGGGATCGACTCGGTCTTCGTGGCGGCGGCCGTGCCGGCCCGACCGGGCGAGACGGTGTTCGAGGCCGGACTGGGCACCGGCGTGGCGGCGCTGTGTCTGCTGGCCCGCGTGCCGGATGTGCACGTGACCGGCGTGGAGCTGGATGGCCGCTACTGCATGCTGGCGGAGCGGAATGCCGATCTCAATGGCATGAGCGGCCGGCTGCGGGTGATCCGGGGCGACATCCGCGAGGGCCTGCGCAAGGATCTGGCCCAGTGGCCGCCGCACGGCAGTTTTGCCCATGCCTTTGCCAACCCGCCCTTCCACGAGGAGGGCAACGTGCAGAAGGCGGCCACGTCACTGAAGGCCGTGGCCCATGCCTTCGGCCCCGAGGATCTGGAGACCTGGATTGCCGTCATGGCGGCCATGGTGGCCATGCGGGGCACGGTGACCCTGATCTACCGGCCCGAGGTGCTGGGGCGGATCCTGGCCGCCTTCGAGCAGAACCGGCTGGGGGATGTGCGCGTGGCGCCGCTGTTTCCCAAGCCGGGGCAGACGGCCTCGCGCATTCTCGTACAGGGCGTGAAGGGATCGCGGGCCCCCATGCAGCTGCTGCCGGGCATCATCCTGCACCGGCCGGATGGCGCCTTCTCGCTGGAAGCGGATCTCGTATTGCGCCGGGGCCAGGCCTTTCCGTTGCGCTGAAGTGCCGCCTTTCCCTTGTCCGGCCTGCCATGCCTGTCACGGCCGACCGCGGACTTGACGGCAGCCTGTCCGGCCGGCACCCTGCCCTTGCATGGCCTGACGATCAGGCTGCGCAAACGGGCCTTTGCCCCCCATGCCATGGGGCGGGCCCTGGTCTTGCGGACAAGAGGGGCCCATGGGTGCCAAGCTGCTGGTTGCGTTCCTGCTGATTGCACTCGGCATTGTGTTCTTCAAGTTCATGCGCGAGCGCGAGGCGCGTTTGCGCGAGCGGGCGGCCCTGGCCGAGCGGCTGGCCGCGGCGCGACACAAGGGGAATGCCGATCCCCGGCAGTCAGCTGGAGAGAAGGGCCCCACACTGGACATGCGGCCGGATCCGGAAACGGGCGTGTTCCGGCCCGCCGATTCCGATGCCGGGGAGGCTACCGAGGAGACAGGGCGCGACAGATCGCCAGGGGATTGATTTTCGCCGCCTCCCTCCCTACCCTGCCGGCGCCCGGCTTGCGGGCGGTTCCAGGGATTTCGCCATCCGGTTCCGGGAGACATGTTCATGACCGACACGACGCGCAGGCTGGATCCCTCGCGGTCGTTCCAGGATCTCATCCTGGTGCTGCACGACTACTGGGCAAGCCAGGGCTGCGTGATCCTGCAGCCCTACGACATGGAAGTGGGGGCCGGCACCTTTCACCCGGCCACGACCCTGCGTGCCATCGGTCCGCTGCCGTGGAAGGCGGCCTATGTTCAGCCCTGCCGCCGACCGGCAGACGGTCGCTATGGCGAAAACCCGAACCGCCTGCAGCATTATTATCAGTATCAGGTGATCCTGAAGCCCTCGCCGGACGACATCCAGGACCTCTACCTCGGCTCGCTTGCGGCCATCGGCATCGACCCCATGCTGCATGACATCCGCTTCGTGGAGGACGACTGGGAGAGCCCGACGCTCGGCGCCTGGGGTCTGGGCTGGGAGGTGTGGTACGATGGCATGGAGGTGAGCCAGTTCACCTATT
>CAZNLW010000066.1:0-12163 GCA_964574205.1 uncultured Rhizobiaceae bacterium
CGTCAGAACCTTGCGATTCACGGTCATCCAATCATCCGCAAAGTTCTTTCAACTCAATACCTTGTATACAGTTCACATGCGACTCATTAAGATGGCAAAATGACAAATCATTGCAGTGGAAGCTGTTCGGTTATCCAGGACAGCCCCAAGAAAAGGTTTCCAGCCTTCTGAGCAGGCGAGAAAACGTTCTTTCACGTTCGACGCCTGACACGGCCTGCCGTCGCCAGCTCGACCACGAGTGGGAGGGCATCCTCGATGGCGTGAATGCAATAGTCCGCCTGATAGCAGGCTGGCGGTGCATCCAGATAGCCCCAGGCGGCGAGTATGGAAGGAATGCCCAGGGCCCGTGCCGCCAGAACGTCTGAATGCGAATCCCCGATGATGACGGCGCTCGACAGCTGCCCGCCTGCCGTCTCGATGCTGTGCCGCAGTGGTCGGGGATCCGGCTTGCCCACGCCCAGGGTGTCCGCCCCCACGATGGCGTCAAAGTACCTGTGCAGGTTCAGCGCCCGCAGCAGAGCCACGGCCAGCGGCGCCTTCTTGTTGGTGCACACGCTCAGCCGGTATCCCTGCGCCCGGACCAGTGCCAGAAAATCCACGATACCGGGAAAGGGCCGCGAGGCCCTGGCGATGCGCTGGCGATAGTGTTCGATGAAGATGCCGACAAGCCGTGGCCAGTCGCTCTCCGCCGGCAGGGGCTTGCCGGCGGCCTCGAGCCCGGCCGTGAGCAGCGCCCGCGCACCGGACCCGGCGGCCATGCGTCCCGTCTCGGGATCCAGCGGCCCTGCCCCCATTTCCGCCAGCATGGCATCGGCCACCGCCACCAGGTCGGGCGCCGTATCCACCAGGGTGCCGTCCAGATCGAAGACGATGGTCAATGGCACTTCATCCATGCCCCTGCCCTTCTTTCCCTGATATCCTCAGATCCCGCCATGCCGGCGTGCCAGACGGCCAGGCACGGCAGCCTTCCGCATGTGCCCCTGGCAGCGCTGGTCCCGCCTTTCCCTTGCGTGCTACATCATCGGACGATGATGAAAGACGGCCGAATGGCCATTCGTGGCGACATGCAAGGGAAGATCGGGAGACTCCGTCATGACTGTCAAGCCCCTGCGCGATTCCTTGAGCGATCCGACACTGCTGAAGGAGGAGTGTTACATCGACGGCCGCTGGGTCAAGGGAACCGAGCAGATGCCGGTGACCGATCCTGCCACCGGTGAGGAGATCGCCACCGTGCCGGTGCTGGATGCGGCCAAGGTGGAAGAAGCCATCGACGCGGCCGCCGCGGCCCGGAAGGCCTGGGCCGCCAGGACAGCCAAGGAACGCGCCCGCATCCTGCGCTGGTGGTATGAGCTCATCATCGAACATGCCGACGATCTGGCCCTCATCATGACCCGCGAGCAGGGCAAGCCCCTGGCGGAGGCCCGCGGCGAAGTGGTCTATGGTGCAGGCTTTGTGGAATGGGCGGCGGAAGAGGCCAAGCGCCTTTACGGCGAGATCATTCCTTCCCCCTTTCCCGACGCCCGCATCATGGTGCTGCGCCAGCCGGTGGGCGTGGTGGCGGCCATCACGCCGTGGAACTTCCCCAATGCCATGATCACGCGCAAGGCCGGCCCGGCCCTGGCAGCCGGCTGCACGATCGTCATCAAGCCGGCCTCGGAAACGCCCCTCTCCGCCCTGGCGCTGGCGGAGCTGGCGGACAGGGCCGGCATCCCCGCCGGCGTCATCAACGTCGTCACCGGCCGTGCGGCCGAGATCGGCCAGGTGCTCACCGCTTCCGGGAAGGTCCACATGCTCACCTTCACCGGTTCCACGGAGGTGGGCAAGCTGCTCATGCAACAATGCGCCGGCACGGTGAAGAAAGTGGCACTGGAGCTGGGTGGCAATGCCCCGTTCATTGTTTTCGATGACGCCGACCTGGACGCGGCCGCCGACGGAGCCCTGGCCTCCAAGTATCGCAATGCCGGGCAGACCTGCGTTTGCGCCAACCGCATCCTGGTCCAGGCGGGCGTGTATGACGCCTTTGCCGAGAAGCTGGCCGAACGCGTGCGCAATCTGCGCGTCGGGATCGGCACGGAGGACGGGGTGACCACGGGACCGCTCATCAACGAGGCGGCGGTCCGCAAGGTGGAAGCGCTGGTTGCCGATGCCACGGCCAAGGGCGCCAGGGTGCTCGCCGGCGGCCGCCGTCATGCTCTGGGGGGCAACTTCTACGAACCCACCATCCTCTGTGACGTCACTCCGGAGATGCGCGTCACCAACGAGGAGATCTTCGGCCCCGTGGCGCCGCTCTACCGCTTTTCCACCGAGGCGGAGGCCATCGAACTGGCCAATGATACCCGCCATGGCCTCGCCGCCTACTTCTACGCCCGCGACATGGGCCGCATCTGGCGCGTCTCGGAAGGGCTGGAATATGGCATCGTGGGCGTGAACAAGGGCATCATCTCCACCGAGGTGGCTCCCTTTGGCGGCGTCAAGGAATCCGGCCTCGGCCGCGAAGGCTCCCGCCATGGCGTGGAGGAATTCACGGAGCTGAAATACGTCCTCATGGGCGGGGTATAAGATCCGTTCGACGGTTCAGGAGGTACGATCATGCCGGACACACGGGATCTGGGCTGGCTAGTAGAGGCAAACGTGCGTGAGGCATGGCAACATGAGGCACTGGATTTCACGCCCTGGCTGGCCGAGAATCTGGACAGGCTGGGAGATGCTCTTGGACTGCGTCTCGAGCTGGAAGGAACCGAGGTGACGGTAGAAAGCTTCGCTGCGGACATCCTTGCCCGGGATGTGGTCGATAATTCCAGGGTACTGATTGAGAATCAGCTGGAACGCACCGATCATGCGCATTTGGGCCAGATTCTCACCTATCTGGGCGGACTGGATGCGAGGAAGGTGATATGGATTTCTCCCGAATTTCAGGAGGCACATCTCTCCGCAATTCGCTGGCTGAATGATCATACAGCAGATGACTTTGCTTTCTTCGCCGTGCGGCTACGGCTGGTGCGCATCGGTGAGAGCCCTTATGCACCGGTGTTCGAGGTTCTGGCCCGTCCCTCGGAATGGGAGCGCCGGCTCAATCAGCAGCGGCGCCTGAGCGAATACACCCCAAATGGAGAAAAACGGTTCAAATTCTGGAATTTCTATCTGCAACGGCACCCACAAGCGGCTGATGCAGGGCTGAGGGCCTCGCGCCATTGGACACAATGGTTGCCTGTATATGCCTACAATGGAATTGACAATGCCATTCAGATCAGTCTGAGCATCAGCGCAGAGAATGGAGGTATTTATGTTCGCGGTGGATGGGGAGAAAGAAAGTTCTCAGCACAAGAACTCCTTTCACAGAAAATTCAATTATTAAGTGAAAAGCTTAACTTGCATAATGATTATTATAAGAACGAAAATCAAGGACATCTGTTCGGAGAGTTTCGCCCCCTTTCTTATCTCGATGAATCGCAGTGGGAGGAACTGGCTGACTGGCTGGAGGACCGTCGTCAAGCCTATACCCAGGCGATCAGGGAAGTGCTCGAAACCAATGCCTGATGATTGCAAACAGACATTCCTGACCATCATATGACAGGTCGATCCATGAAACGTCTTCTCCGATCTCCTAGACCAAAAATGACAATCCTGCAGCGCTTGTGAATATTACACAGCTGCTTTCCAGCCCAATGACGGGCTGGAAAGTAGGCTTTCTTCACCTTCGACTCAGGAGCCGGCGCGGGTCACGTAACAGCTCACGCCGCGGCGCTTCAGGCGGCTGCACAGACGGCGCGGGCCCTTGCGTTCCTCGAATCCCACCAGACGCACGCGATAGAAGATGCCCTTTCCGGGGATCTCGGCCTTCATCACGGCCACCTTCGCGTTGCGCACCACGCGTTTCACCCGCCGCTCCAGCTTCTTCCAGTGCGCCCAGGCCGCCTTTTCGCTCGGCTGCGAGGCGATCTGGATGGCCCACCCCGAAATCACCGCTTCCGCCGGCGCGGCCATGCCGTTGTCCCCGGCCCCGGTGGCGCCGGCCTGCGCCGCGCGGCCAGTGGCATTGGCGGAGAGGCTCCCCAGAGAAGCCGTTTTCAGCAGGCCGGGGCGCCCGTCCTTCACGGCTCGAGAGGTGGCATGGATGTTCTGTTCCTTCGCCGGGGCACTCACGGGCATGACCTGCACATCGGTGGGGGACAGCGTGCCTGTCATGGCCCCGGCCCCGGTGCCTGCCCCGGCCCGCGCCATCCCGGCCACACGCACGGGGAAGGAGCGTTCGGAACCGGCGGTCGACGCCTTGTCCCCGTGCGGCGGACGGGCCCGGTCCGCCGCGAAAACCGATGCCTGGCTCACCGAAGCCACGTGCAGGGCGTCGGCCTTCGGCCGCACGTCATCCTTGCGTGCCGGTGCACCCGTTTCCGGCATCGTGCCCGGCGCCACCGGCAGCGGCCGCGCCTTGCGGCGCAGATTGGTGCGATTGCGCTCGGCCATGGCCGCCAGCCTTCGGGCCGCCGGCGTGTTTCCGGCCTCGGGCCCGGCACCCTTGGGCGGCAATTCTGCCAGACGGACTCCGTTGGCCTTCATCAGGAAGGCCAGCTGCCGGCGCGCCGGCCCATAGTCCGGCTTTTTCTCCAGCGCCAGGCGCAACTGTTCGCGCGCCTCGTCTCGGCGGTCCAGCGCCAGGTTCACCAGGGCCAGGGCGTAGTGCACCCGATGCGGCTTGTCATAGCCGTATTTCAGGGCCTTTTCATAATCGGCCAGGGCAAAGAGATTCTGCCCGGCGCGGAACAGCACGTTGCCACGCGAGAAGTAGGCGGCGGCAAAACGCGGATCGAGATAGATGGCGGCGGTGAAATCCTCGGCCGCACGGGCCGGCTTGCCCAGCCGGCGATGGGCCAGTCCCCGATTGTAGAGCGCCACTGCCCGCGCATGGCCGGAGAGCGCATCGATCTTCAGGGCGGCCGAGTAGTCCCGAATGGCATCCGCGTCCCGCCCCTGCTTCTGTCGGGCCAGGGCCCGGTTGACCAATGCACTGGCCAGGACTTCCGGCTCCAGCTTGCCACCGTCGATGACCCGCGTCAGCAACCGCTCGGCCATGGCCGCCTGCCCTTCCTGAAGGGCATCGATGGCCTCCACCAGCAGCAGGCTGACGCCTCGCTCGTCGCGGGCCTTGCTGTCCGGCGCGGCAAGCGCGGAAGCAGGTGCATGCAGGAAGATCGTCAGGGAAAGGACGGACGCAACGAACAGATCACGATACTGCATGACACACCACACACCGACTGACTGCGTTGAACACCTTTCCCGAATTCATGAAGCGTCAGGCTTAAGGGCAGGTAAAACGCCTCTGAACGGGACCTGCATCCCCTGTCCCAGATCGGGAACGATTCCCCCTGCGAGACAGGAATCTGTCGGTGGCGCGCGGGCCTTTCACCAATCGTTAACCCTGTGGCAGGACTTCGCACCTAGAAAATGCATGAGAGACAAGAAACCGGAACATCGGAACAGACAGACGGCTGAGGGCCCATGTCCATCTTCACAGGCAGCCACGCGACCCCTCCCCTGCCCCCGTCGCACCACCGCATCGGCCCGCTGGGGCTGACACTGGAGCAGGTGCAGGTGGCCGCCCTGTGGGTCATGATCGCTTCCGGCTGGCTGGTGGTCATCGAACCGGCGCCATACGAGTTCCTTTTCCTGCTCACACTCATTCTCTATCTGCCCACGGGCCTGCTGGTGACGGTGCACGCCGCGCCGCTGATCATCTTCCTGGCGCTCTACAACATCGGCGGCTTCATGAGCGCCATGCAGGTGGAGATGGAGACCAGGCGGGCTGTCACCTTCGTTCTGGTTTCGGCCTACATGGCGGTCATGGCCATGTTCTTCGCGCTGGCCGTGGCCCGCGATCCCCTGAAGATTGTGCGCACCATCCGCTCGGCCTGGATCTTCGCGGCGGTGATTGCCGCCACCACGGGTCTGGTCGGCTATTTCGACATCGCCGGCATGGGCGCGCGCTGGGCGCCCATTGCCCGCGCCCAGGGCACATTCAAGGATCCCAACGTGCTCTCCACCTTCCTCGTGGCGCCCGCCATCTTCATCATCCAGGACTTCATGTTCAGGACGGTGCGCCATCCCGTGATCAAGCTGGCCGCCCTCCTGCTGATCCTGGCAGCGCTGTTCCTGGCCTTCTCGCGCGGGGCCTGGGCAGTGTTCACGGGCTCGGTGATCCTGCTGGGGCTGATCACCTTCGTGACCACACCCTCGGCGGCCCTGCGCTCGCGCATCCTGCTGATCTCCCTGTTCGGCGCCATTCTCGCCTTTGTCCTGATCATGCTGCTGCTGAACATTCCGGCCGTACGCGAGATGCTGGCCCAGCGCCTCACCCTGCTGCAGCCCTATGACGCCGGCGAGACGGGCCGCTTCGCCCGCCAGCTGCACTCCATCCCCTATCTTCTGGCGCGGCCGCTGGGTCTGGGCCCGCACCAGTTCGGCCTCATGTTCGGCGAGGACCCGCACAACGTCTATCTCAACGCCTTTTCCTCATATGGCTGGCTGGGGGGCATCTCCTATCTTCTGCTGATCATTGCCACGGTCTATGCCGGCCTGCGCGCCGTGCTCACGGAGACCCCCTGGCGGCACCATGCCATTGCCGTCTTTGCGCCGCTCTTCATGATCATCCTGCAGGGCGTGCAGATCGACACCGACCACTGGCGCCATTTCTATCTGTTGCTGGGGGTCACCTGGGGTCTGTTCGCGGCCAGCGACCTGTGCCGCCTGGGCGCCCATCCCTTCATTCGCTGCGAGGGCGCAACGGCACATCTGCGCAAAGGGAACCGCAGCGGCTGACGCCCGGGCCCGTCTTACCCCGATAGGCCGCCCAGCCACATCGCCAGCCAGATGAAGAGAGGCAGCGTGATGACCGAGGCCATGACCTGTGCCGTGACGGCCGCGGCATAATAGGCCGCATCGCCCCCCATGGCCCGGGCCAGCATGTAGCCGTTCACGGCCGTGGGCACGGCTGCCGCCATGGTCAGCACGAGAAGGGGCACACCGGCAAGACCCATCACCTGCCCCCACAGCAGGGCCAGCGCTGGCATGCCCACGAGCCGCAAGCCCACGGACGCCATCACGCCGGCCCGGGCAGCCTTCACCGCCTGCCAGCTCAGGCCTGCCCCTACCACCAGCAACGACACCCCAAGCGCCGCCCGCCCCAGCAGCGACAGGGCCGTTTCCACCGGATCCGGCAGGCCGCCGAGAAAATGGAAGACCAGCCCCAATCCCACGCCGATGATGAACGGATTGCGCACAAGCTGCCGGATGATGAAGGCCGGTGTCGGTCGCGTGCGCCCCACGGAAGCCGCAATCGCCAGCACGTTGGCCACGTTGAGATAGGGCACGATCACGGCAAAGGCCACGGCCAGCAGGGCAAGGCCGGCCTCTCCCGACAGCTTGTCGATGATGGCCATGGCGAGAAAGCCGTTCCAGCGCGTAACCGTCTGGAACAGCGAGGACCACGTGGCGCCGTCCATGTCCAGCAGGCGCATCAGGCGCCGGCGGAAGATCCACATCAGTCCCGTGCCCGAGATGACCATCAGCAGCAGTGCACTCGCATAGGGCACGAGCGCCGCCAGATCCAGCCGCGCGCTGGCGATGGAAACGATCAGCAGCGCCGGAAACAGGAGCCAGTAGCAGAGCTGCTCGATGCCCCGCCACTGCGCACGCGGAATGACACCGCCCTTGCGCAGGGCAAACCCCAGCAGAATGAGCGACAGCACGGGCATGAGGGCATCGAGAACAGCCGACACGACTCAACCTCTCGTGTTCCCTGTTGGCTGACGGCCACACATGCTGGCATGGATCCTGCATGACGGATCATGCCGATCCGGGCAAATCGGTCTTAACCAAACGGATGGCTTTTCATGCCTGGACGAGAGTTGAAGGGCTATCATGGACCCGGAGGGAAATCCTTTCGGATGATGCTGTCAGGCAGCCCTTTCGGGCATGCCGGGTTGCTGGGGACCGGAATGATGAACGTCTATGCTCCAAGACCGCACGTGGCTCCTGGTGGCGTGGAACGCCGCCGGGCCCAGAGACATCGCGTGCTGCAGAAGGCCTACATCATCTTCAACAACCGTCGTTCCACCCTCACCTGCCGGGTGCGCGACGTCTCCACCTATGGCGCCCGCATCAAGCTGGCCGACGTGGCCATCGTTCCCCGGCAGTTCATTCTCTACTTTCCGATGGATGCACGCGAGCGCCCCTGCGAGATGGTCTGGCGCGGTCTCGACCAGATTGGCGTGCGGTTTCTCGACGTGGCCTGACACGCGATCGAGCGGCTTTCCGGCAGGTTTTCCTCCTGCCTGTCCCTGCCGGGAGGCCACTTCATCCGGGGCTGTATCGTTTTCGGACACCGTGCCGTTCATGCCGCCCCCGTTTCCCTGGCCACGGCCCGCCAGCCTATGTCGCGTCTGTAGAATCCCTGTGGCCAGTCGATCTTCTCCACGGCCGCATAGGCGCGTGCCCTGGCATCCGAGATCGTTTCTCCCAGGGCCGTCACGTTGAGCACACGCCCGCCCGTCGCTATCAGCATGCCTGTCTCGTTGCGGGACGTGCCGGCATGAAACACTTTCACCAGGGGATCGCTCTCCGCAGCCTCGACGCCAGAGATCACCGAGCCCTTCTCGCAGGCCCCGGGATAGCCTTTCGTGGCCATGACCACCGTGAGCGCCGCCCGCGGGTCCCATTCCACCGTGCCGCCCGCGAGATCACCCGTCACCGCCGCTTCCACGAGATCCACCAGATCGGTCTTCAGACGCATCATCAGCGGCTGGCATTCGGGATCCCCGAAACGCACGTTGAACTCGATGAGCTTTGGCCCCTCGTCGGTGATCATGAGGCCCGCGTAGAGCACACCCACATAGGGCGTACCGGCTGCCTTCATGGCGGCAATCGCGGGCTCGATGATCTCCGCCATGGTGCGCGCGCACATCGCTTCCGTCATCACCGGTGCCGGCGTGTAGGCCCCCATGCCGCCCGTATTGGGCCCCTGATCGCCATCATGAGCGCGCTTGTGATCCTGGGCCGTGGCCAGGGGAAGGGCCGTAGTGCCGTCACACACGGCGAAGAAGGAGGCTTCCTCGCCCTCGAGCTTCTCTTCCAGCACCACCCGTGCCCCGGCCGCACCGAAGGCACCGCCAAGGATGTCGCGAATGGCGCGTTCCGCCGTCTCCATGTCGTCGGCCACGATCACGCCCTTCCCGGCAGCCAGGCCATCGGCCTTCACCACGATGGGCGCGCCCTTTTTCCTCAGATGATCGAGGGCAGCCGCCACGTTGTCGAACACGGCATGGGCGGCCGTGGGGATCCCATGGCGGCGGCAGAGATCCTTGGCAAAGCTCTTGGACCCCTCAAGCCGCGCCGCCGCCTGCCGGGGACCGAAGACGGCAATGCCCTCCTCCGTGAGGGCATCGGCCAGGCCGGCCACCAGGGGCACCTCCGGCCCCACCACTACCAGACGCACGTCATTGCGCCTGCAGAAATCGATCACCGCGGCATGGTCGTCCACGTCCAGCGGCACGCACGCCGCCTCTTCGCAGAGGCCGGCATTGCCAGGCGCGGCAAAGAGCGTGGTCGTGCGCGGGCTCTGTGCCAGTTTCCAGGCAAGCGCATGCTCGCGCCCGCCGCTGCCGATGAGCAGGATGTTCATGGACTGCCTCCCGCCTGCCGGATCCCGTTCCCTTGTCCCGGGCGTCTGCATCCGCTTCCCGGCGCTGTGGACAGCGGAGCCGGGCCAGACTCTCGTGACCGCAGCCTTTATGATACACTCGCGACGGCGAGACAACACGACAACGGAAACACCCCTTTCATGTCCACAGGCCCGCGCATCGATCCCCTGACTGGCGAGATCCTCGACGAGATGCCTGCCGTTGCGGCAGAGAGAACGGTGGCCACCGTGCCGGAATCGGGCACGATGCTGCCCGGCAACGTGGTGGAATATTCCGTTTCGGACATCTCCGCCGCCATCAGGCGCACCATGGAGGACACCTTCGGCCACGTGCGCGTGCGCGGCGAGGTGGGACGCGTTTCCCGGCCCTCCTCCGGCCATGTCTATCTGGATCTCAAGGACGATCGGGCCGTGCTCGCCTGTGTCATGTGGAAGAGCACCGTCGCCCGCCAGCGTTTCATGCCCGAGCAGGGCATGGAGGTGGTGGCCACCGGCCGCATCACCACCTATGCCGGCCAGTCGAGATACCAGCTGGTCATCGAGCGCATCGAGCCGGCCGGCATCGGTGCGCTCATGGCCCTGCTGGAAGAGCGCAAGCGCAAGCTGGCAGCGGAAGGCCTCTTCGACGAATCGCGCAAGAAACCCCTGCCCTGGCTGCCACGGGTGATCGGCGTCGTCACCTCGCCCACCGGGGCGGTGATCCGCGACATTCTGCATCGGCTGGCCGATCGCTTTCCCCGCCATGTGGTGGTCTGGCCCGTGCGCGTGCAGGGCGAGACCTGCGCGGAGGAGGTGGCGCGTGCCATAACAGGTTTCAATGCCCTGCCGGAAACAGGCGGGCCGGTGCCCCGGCCGGATCTCGTCATCGTGGCCCGGGGTGGCGGCTCGCTGGAAGATCTGTGGGGGTTCAACGAGGAGATCGTGGTGCGTGCCGCCGCGGCTTCCGAAATCCCGCTCATCTCCGCGGTCGGGCACGAGACGGACTGGACCCTCATCGACCTGGCCGCCGACTGGCGGGCCCCCACGCCCACGGCTGCGGCCGAAAAGGCCGTGCCGGTCCGCCGCGAGCTTCTGGCCTGGGTAGCCGATCTGGGCGCGCGTCTGCGCCGGGCAGCCGGACAGATGCTGCAGCAGCGTCGCCACCGCCTGCTGGCGGCCGCTCGCGCCCTGCCCCGACCGGAAGACATTCTGGCCCAGGCCCGCCAGCGCCTGGATCTGGCAACAGCACGCCTCGAGAATGTCATCGGCAATGTCGTGCAGAGCCGCCGCCTGCGGCTGCAGCAGGTGAAAGGGCGGCTGCAGCCCGGCCTGCTGGCGGCGCGCATCGATCGCGAGCGCCGGCACGTGGCCGATCAGGGGCGAGGTCTGGAACGGGCGGCCAGCCGCGGTGTGCAACGCCGTCTGCGCCTGCTGGACCATCTCGCCAGCCGGTTGATGCGCCATGCGCCGCACCAGGCCCTTGTGCACGCGCGCCTGCGTCTGCAGCATCTTTCCAGCCGCCTTGCTCCCGCCCTGCACCGGGAACTGAACAACCGACGCGAGGTGCTGGAGAGTCGCATCCGGCTGTTGGAGACGCTGTCCTACCGCGCCGTGCTTGCTCGCGGCTTTGTGCTCGTCACCGAAGCGGCCACCGGCCGGCCGGTGACCCGTGCCGGACAGACGCATATCGGCCAGGATCTGAGGCTGCAGTTTCACGACGATGCGGTCGCCGTCCGCGTGCAGAACGGGCACCTCCCTGCCCACCCGCTGCAGGCCGGATCACGGACGTCACGCAAGCGTCGCCGTGACGAGCCACCGGAAGGCCAGGGCTCGCTGTTTTGACCAGTCCTCGCCTGTTGTCGATCTCCGGCTTTCCATGCCGGGAAAGCGGGATTGCGGGCACCTTGCCCCTCTCCTATAGGAAAGTCCGGGACATGTGGAGACATGCGGACAGGGTCAACAAGGGAAAGAACCGTCATGCCGTTCGGGCGCAAGGAAGCGAAAGTGCGGTTTCTGGATGCCGATTTCGACGTGATCGAGAAAGGCGATTTCGTCCGCTGTGCCGTTACCGGCAGACCCATCCCCCTGCAGGAGCTGCGCTACTGGTCCGTGAAGCGTCAGGAGGCCTACATCGACGCCGCCGCGGCCCTGAAGCGCCACCAGCAGCTGCATGGCCGCGGGGACAGCGAGGACGGCTGAAACATGCCGGTACCGCCTCGCCGGACGGCACCGGCCTCCATTGCTAGCGCAGTCGCATGTGAAGTATAGATGAGGTATTGAGTTGCAAGAACTTTGCGGATGATTGAATGACCGTGAATCGCAAGGGTCTGACGATGGATCGTCAGACCCTTGCGATTCACTCAAGCCGGAAAGGCTGTCCTGCTGGCGCCGGGCCGTGCCCTGAGCCAGCAGGACGCATTGTCTTTTCTGAAGAAAAGGTTTGGGGCTGTCCCAGACAGGGCTGTTTTTTCCATAAGCCCATGATTGTCAAGG
>CAZNLW010000067.1:0-12162 GCA_964574205.1 uncultured Rhizobiaceae bacterium
CGCCCCGAAGGGGCGTCCTTGACAATCATGGGCTTATGGAAAAAACAGCCCTGTCCGGGACAGCCCCAACTTTTCTTCACGTTCGACTCACGAGCGCACCACCAGCACGTCCTGCCGGGCATGGCGCACCACGCGCGCCGCATTGGGGCCCAGCAGATAGTCCTTCATCTTGGGCCGATGCGAGGCCATGATGATGAGATCGCAATTCAGCCGGTTGGCCACGGCGATGATCTCGTCATAGATGGTGCCCACGGCCACGTAGGCATCCACCGGCACGTCAATGCCCTGCGGCAGGTTCTCCGCCAGCCATTGCTCGAGTGCCTCTTCGGCCTTCGCGCGGGCCTTCTCCTCGAAGTCGGAGGGGAAGAAGGAGCCCACCACCGGCATGCCCACGTCCGGTATGACGGTGAGCACGTTCAGGTGTGCCCCATACAGCCGGGCCAGGTCCAGCGCCACGGGCAGCGCTCGCTCCCAGGAGCTCCTGTGACCGAGGTCGATGGGCAGGAGGATGGTCTTGTAGGTGGCTCCGGTCATGGTCGTTTGCCCTCGCAATGAAAGTGGAAACCCGGAGGCGGCCGGCAGGTCCGCCCGTGCGGTCCCTGCCGGCCGTTGGTCGTGTAGGGGCCGTCATGCTGCAGCGCCAGCCGTCATCTGCGCGCGCCGCCGCCGCGACAGCTGCGAGAAGATCACCAGCGCCAGCAACAGCGCGGCAGGGATGTAGAACACCTCCTTGGGCATGCGCGCCGCCTTCTCGTAGGCCTTGACCACCACCACCGGGCGGTCGGTGTAGAAGTCGAACTGATGCGACAGCTGGAAGAAGGGCGTGCCCGGCATGGGCTCTTCCAGCACGGCCTTGCCGTCCTGGATGGTGATGATGAGCCCGGCCTTCTGCACCCGCTCCTCGGGTGTGGCCCCGGCCTTGAGCTCCAGGTTGATGAAGGTGCCCTTGATGCGGTCCGGATCGTTGAAGTCCGGCCCCTCGATGCGCACCCTGAGCAGCGCGCCGTTCTCTGTCTTGTCGGCAAGCTCGAAGATCCTCGTGCCGTCATGCTCGATGAACGGCGGCTGCACGAGATCCAGCCAGAAGCCGGGGCGAAAGAGCGTGAAGGCGATGAGCAACAGGGCGATCGTCTCCCACCACCTGTTGCGCACGAACATGTAGTTCTGCGTGGCGGAGGCGAACAGCAGCATGGCGATCACGCCGATGACGAAGACGAAGATGCCCTTCCACCATGTCACATCGATCAGCAGAAGTTCCGTGTTGAACACGAAGAGGAAGGGCAGGATCGCCGTGCGGATGTCGTAGGCGAAACCCTGAATGCCCGTCTTGATGGGATCGCCGCCCGAGATTGCCGCGGCGGCAAAGGCGGCCAGGCCCACCGGGGGCGTGTCATCCGCCAGGATGCCGAAGTAGAACACGAACATGTGCGCTGCCACCGCCGGCAGCAGCAGACCGTTCTGTGCGCCCACGGAGATGATCACCGGCGCCATGAGCGAGGAGACGACGATGTAGTTGGCCGTGGTGGGCAGGCCCATGCCCAGGATCAGGCTCATGAGCGCCACCAGCAGCAGCATCACGATCAGCGAGCCGGCGGAGAGATACTCCACGAACGCGCCGATCACCTGATGCGCGCCTGTCAGGCCGATGGTACCGACGATGATGCCGGCCGCGCCCGTGGCCACGGCGATGGCGATCATGGATCGGGCACCGGCGATCAACCCTTCCACCCAGTCGGCAAATCCGCGCTTCAGCTGGGCCAGGAAATCGAACTGGCCGCGGAAGAATCCCTTCACCGCATGCTGGGTGAGAGCGATGAAGGTCATGGCCATGACCGCATAGAAGGCCGAGGTGCCGGCGGACATGCGCTCGATCATGATCAGCCAGATCAGCATGACGATGGGCAGGATGTAATAGAGGCCCTTCACCGCCGTCTCGCCTGCCCGGGGCAGCTCGGTGATCGGTGCATTGGGATCGTCCGGCTCCAGGTCGGGATACTGTGCCGCCTTGCGGGCCAGCAGCAGGTAGGCCAGCAGGAACAGGGCCGCCACTGTCCAGAAGGTCATGTCGGGAAAGGCTGTCTTCACCCAGCCCAGCCCGTAGTAGACGAGGCCGAAGAGCACCATCATGCCCAGGAATCCGGCCATGAAGAGCATGAGCGTCTGGGCCTTGGTGCGCCCTGTCTCGGGCTTGGGCAGCCCTTTCAGGCCCAGCTTCAGCGCCTCCAGGTGCACGATGTAGACGAGAGCGATGTAGGAGATCAGTGCCGGCACGAAGGCATGCTTCACCAGCTCGAAATAGGGCGTGCCGGTGAACTCCGCGATCAGGAAGGCCGCCGCGCCCATCACCGGCGGCGTGAGCTGACCGTTGGTGGAGGAGGCCACTTCCACCGCGCCCGCCTTCTCGGGCGGAAAGCCGGTGCGCTTCATGAGCGGGATGGTGAAGGTGCCGGTGGTCACCACGTTGGCGATGGAGGAACCGGAATAGAGACCGGAGAGGCCGGAGGCCACCACCGCTGCCTTGGCCGGGCCGCCGCGCAGGTGTCCCAGAAGGGCGAAGGCGACCTTGATGAAGTAGCCGCCCGCGCCGGCCTTCTCCAGGATGGCGCCGAACAGCACGAAGAGGAAGATCAGCGTGGTGGAAACCTCCAGCGGCTTGCCGAAGACCCCCTCCTCCTGCATCCAGAAGTGCCACATGGCCTTGCTGAAGGAGGCGCCCTTCCACTGGATCACGTCCGGCACCCAGGGCTTGTCGCCGAAGAAGACATAGGCCAGAAACACCGAGACCACGATCACCAGCGGCAGGCCCAGCGCCCGGTAGGTGGTGAGCATGATGAGCACGATTCCGGTGGCCGAGATGATCAGGTCCCACAGGGTGGGGACGCCGGCCCGCTCGGCGATGGCGGTGGCGTTCACCACGCCGTAGAGCGTGACCACCACACCCAGTGCGGCCAGCAGCCAGTCATAGACGGGCACACGGTCGCGCGGGCTGCCCTTCAGCAGCGGAAAGGCCAGGGCCGCCAGCACCATGGCGAAGGCCAGATGGATGCGCCGGGTCTTCACCGACCCCATGTAGAAGCCGATGTCGAAGCCCAGCGCCCGCGCCCACTCCTGCAGAAGTGCCGGCAGCGGCGAGGCAATGTAGATCTGATAGAGCGACCAGGTGATGCACAGACCGACGAGGATGCGGCCGGCAAGACCTGTCGGATTGCGTGCGCCGGTATCGGCCTCGGCAGCCAGCTCTTCGGCACTGAGCTGGTGAACCCTGCTGTCCTTGGCCATCTGAACCCCTCCCTGAATGCGCAGGCCAGCGGCTGCCGGCAGCGGGATCGGAGCCGTGTTCTTGGTGTTGTCGGGAAACTGCCCCTTCTGCCCGGCCGGCAGCGGATGCGCCTGTGACGAACCGTGCCGAACTCACGTGCATGTATCGTTGGCCCCGGTGATGCTGTCCACACCGCAAGCCGATGCCGGCCCGTGTGACGCCGGGCCGCTTGACTGTCACGGACCGGTGACAGGCGGGGGACAATACGTCATGCTCGTCTCATCCGCATCCGATGGGACGAACAGCCCCCGAAAAGCGAAAGGGGAGGGAGCGCCATTGTCTGCAGGGCCTCCCTCCCCTGATCCTTGCGGTGGCTCACTTCATCCAGCCGCGCTCCTTGTAGTATTTCACCGCACCCTTGTGCAGCGGCGCGGAAAGCGACGCGGAGATCATCTCCTCCGGCTTCAGGTGACCGAAGGCGGGATGCAGCTTCTTGAACTGGTCGAAGTTGTCGAAGACGCTCTTCACCAGATTGTAGACCACATCCTCCGGCACCCAGGCGGCCGTCACCAGCGTGGCGCGCACGCCCCAGGTCGGCACGTCCTCCTTCTGCTGCGGATAGAGGCCGCCGGGGATCACGGCAAAGCTGTAGTAGGGCGTCTTCTTCACCAGCTCGTCCAGCTTCGGTGCCCGCGCGTTCACCAGGTGGGAGGGGCACGAGGCCAGCGTTTCCTGGGTCAGTGCCGAGGGATGCCCCACCAGCCAGAAGTAGGCATCGATCTTGTTGTCGCAGAGGGCCTGGCCGGTCTCTGCCGACTTCAGTTCGGCCGCCAGCTTGAGATCCGAGCGCTTCCAGCCCAGTGTCTCCTCGATCACCTCCCAGGTGCCGCGCGTGCCGGAACCGGGATTGCCGATGTTCACGCGCTTGCCCTTGAGATCCAGGATGGTCTTGATGTTGGCGTCATTGCGCGCGACGATCGTCACCGGCTCCGGATGGATGGAGAACACCGCGCGCAATTCCTTGAACGGCCCCTTGTCCTTGAACTTGGAGGTGCCGTGGTAGGCATGATACTGCCAGTCGGACTGGGCAACGCCGAACTCCAGCTCCTTGTTGCGGATGGCGTTGATGTTGTAGATCGAGCCACCCGTGGACTCCACCGAGCAGCGGATGCCCGTCTCCTTGCGCCGCTTGTTCATCAGGCGGCAGATGGCGCCACCGGTGGGATAGTAGACACCGGTGATGCCGCCGGTGCCGATGGAGATGAACTTGGTCTCCGCGGCAGCCGGCTGGGCTGTCAGCGTCGCGGCCAGAAAGCCCGCGGCCGCCACACCACCAAGCATGAATTTCTTCATCGTGTTCGATCCTCCCTCTGCAGGTTGCCTGGGTCTTGCATCCCCTTTTCGGAAGATGTGCCCGAACGGGCATTGCGAACCGGTCCCTGCCCCTGGCGCCAGCCCTTGGGCGCCCCCTTGGTCTCGCCAGGCCTGCCGGCAGACAGGCGAGACAGAGGTCAGGACCAGTGACAGGTGGCTTCCTGGCCTCCGGAAGGCCTTGATCCACCCGAAGCCAGAGACTAGGCGCAAAAATGATCCATGACAACCTTCCCCCTGGCTGATCCTCCCGTTTTTGGCCAGATTTCCATGCCTCTTTTTCGGGATTGCTTCGCACAGGGCGAGAGGATAGAGGGAAGGTCAACGGCAAGGACGAGGGCGCCCGCCACCGCCAGCGAGGGCCTTGCGCGCCGCGCAATCCGCCGCTTTGCCCACCTCTCGAAGAGGCATGGCACGCACGCATGCAGAGTTTCGTCAGCATCTACCACATCCTGCAGCGCCTGGGCCGGGCCCGGGCGACCACGCTCGTGCTGCTGCTGCTGGTCAGCTCGAGTCTCGAGGGGCTGGGCATCGCCACCCTGCTGCCGCTTCTGTTCATGGCGGCGGGTGACCATGCGGCAGGCAATGCCTCGCCCCTGGCCCAGCAGGTCACGGCGCTGATCCGGGCCCTGGGGCTGCCGGTGACCATGGGTTGGCTGACCCTTCTGGCTGCTGGGCTGCTTGTGCTGCGGGAATTTCTCAACTTTCTCATCCAGACCTATGCCGGATACACGATTGCCCGGATCACGGCCGAACAGCGCCAACGGCTGCTGCAGCGTTTTGCCTGTGCGGCGTGGGGATATTTCCAGCGCAACATGCTGGGCGCGCTCAACATCGGCCTTGTGCAGTTCACCGAAAATGCGGCAGCCGCAATGGAATTTGCCGTGCAGGCCACCACCACCCTGCTGCGCACGTTCATCTACATCGTGCTCATCCTGCTTTTTTCGGGCTTTTCCGGGCTCTTCACGCTTCTGGCCTTCGCGGCCGCCGTTCTGCTCTTTTCGCCATTGCTGATCCTGATCCGGCTCACGCGCAAATACAGCGGCAAGTATGCCCAGGCCTTCCAGACACTGGGGGCGCAGTTTGCCGATGTCTTCACCTCCATAAAGGTGATCAGGGCCATGGCGCTGGAAGAGGCGGTGCAGCCCCTGTTCGCAAGACTGGTGCAACGCCTCGAGCGTCTGAAGAAACGGCTCGTGATCGTGCGTGCCGGCCTTGTGGCCCTGCAGGGACTGGTGACCGTGGTTCTCGTCTTCGGCATGCTGTATGCGGCCTTCACCTGGTTCCATGTTTCCGTGGTGGAGATGGGCATCATGGCCGGCCTCGTGCTGGCCATTGTCAAGGGATTTTCGCGCACCCAGACGATCATGCAGAAGAGCGCCAGCCTGGAGCCCTATCTCTGGCGCCTCGAGGAGATCGTCATCCAGGCCGATGCCTCCTGCGAGCGCGTTGGCGGTCGGACGGCACCGCCGCTTGAGAAGGGCATTGCCTTCCGTGACGTGACGTTTGCCTATCCCGGACGACCGGTCTTCGAGCGCATCCGCTTGTTCATGCCCGCCCGTCGCATCAACGTGCTCATGGGGCCCTCGGGCAGCGGCAAGACGACCATCGTCGACCTGATCATCGGTCTCTATGAACCGCAGGGCGGAGAGATTCTCGTCGATGACGTGCCCCTGTCCGAGATTGACCTGAAGGACTGGCGCAGCCACATCGGTTACGTGCCGCAGGAACTGGTGCTGCTGTCCGGCACCGTGCGCGACAACATCACCCTTGGGGTGAAGGTCGGTGACGAGGATGTCTGGCGAGCGCTGCGACTGGCCGGGGCGGAGGATTTCGTGCGCCGGCTCCCGCAAGGACTGGACACGGAAATCGGCGAACGCGGTCTGCGGCTTTCCGGTGGCCAGCGCCAGCGGCTTTCGCTGGCCCGCGCCCTGGTGCGACGGCCGCGCCTTCTTGTGCTGGACGAGGTCACCTCTGCCCTCGACCCGAAGACGGAAAACCTTCTCGTGCACCAGATTGCCGACCTGGTGCATCGGGAAAACCTCACTGCCATTGCCATCACGCACACCCGGGCCTGGCTGGCGGTGGCGGATCGCGTCTTCAGGGTGGAAGACGGACGCGTCAGCGAGGAATCGGCCGTGCAGGCCCCGTGACGGGGCCTTTTTCACCCGAACCGGGCGCGCGAGGCCTCCAGCACATCCTCGAAGGTTTTCAGTCCCGGCCGCGGCGCGCCCACGAGCACGGCCATGTTTCCGGGCTTGTGTTCGTTGCGATACATCTTCATGTGGGCTGCCGGGATCTTCTCCCACGGGAACACCTCGGAGAGGCAGGGGTCGATACGCCGCTGGATGACCAGCCGGTTGGCGCTGGCGGCCTGCTTGAGATGGGCGAAGTGCGAGCCCTGGATGCGCTTCTGATGCATCCACACGTAACGGGCATCGAAGGTGAGATTGTAGCCGGTGGTGCCGGCACAGAAGACCACCATGCCGCCACGCTTCACCACGAAACAGGAGACCGGAAACGTGGCCTCGCCCGGATGCTCGAAGACGATGTCCACGTTCACCCCCTTGCCGGTGATCTCCCAAATGGCCTTGCCGAAGCGGCGGGCCTCCTTCAGCCATTCGTCATATTCGGGCGTGCCCACGGTGGGCATGCGCCCCCAGCACTTGAAGTCGCGGCGGTTGATCACGCCCTTTGCCCCCAGCGACAACACGTAATCGCGCTTGCTCTCGTCGGAGATGATGCCGATGGCATTGGCCCCCGTGGTGGCGCAAAGCTGCACGGCAAAGGAGCCGAGCCCGCCTGACGCGCCCCACACCAGCACGTTCTGCCCCGGCTTCAGCGTGTGCGGCCGGTGACCGAAGAGCATGCGGTAGGCCGTGGCCAGGGTAAGGGTGTAGCAGGCGGATTCCTCCCATGTCAGATGCTTCGGCCGCGGCATCAGCTGGCGCGATTGCACCCGTGCGAACTGGGCGAAGGAGCCGTCCGGCGTTTCATAGCCCCAGATGCGCTGGCTGGGCGAGAGCATGGGATCGCCGCCATTGCATTCCTCGTCGTCACCGTCGTCCTGGTTGCAGTGGATGACCACTTCGTCGCCCACTTTCCAGCGCTTCACCTTGGAGCCCACGGCCCAGACGATTCCGGCCGCGTCCGAGCCGGCGATGTGATAGGGGTGGCCGTGCACGTCCAGCACCGAGATGGGCTTGCCCAGCGAGGCCCACACGCCATTGTAGTTCACGCCGGCAGCGAGCACGAGCACCAGCACCTCGTCCGCATCGATCTCCCAGGTGGGCACCACTTCCACCTGCATGGCCTTGTCCGGCTCGCCATGGCGTTCCTTGCGGATGGTCCAGGCATGCATCTTCTCCGGCACATGGCCGAGCGGCGGAATCTCGCCGATCGCGTAGAGGTCCTTCAGTGGCGCCTTGTTCTCGCTCATGGGGCACTCCCGGCTTCCGTTGGTGCAGTCTCGGGCGCGGGGGACGGCCCGGCTTTCCGCAGACACCGGGCCTGGTCACGCGCGTGTCCGTTGCGGGGAATTGTATCCATGCCCCGGCCCCCTTTCATCGCGACCTTGGTTGGAGGCATGGTGACAGGAACATCGGCTGCCGGGGCGCGATGCACCGTCTGGCCTGTCCGGCCGGCGCCCCTTTCGAACCAAAGGGTGGCTTGCCGCCGAAGGCGGGCTCGTGTTTGCATGACCCATCCACGGGCGCATGCCAGAGGGACGGCACAGGGAGGACGGCATGGCGGCAGAGGACAGGGGCCGGACCGGCGACAGGGCAAGTGAAACCGGCAGCAGGGACGGCGATGCGCCGGCACGTCGGCGCGACCGCCCCTGGATTTTCCGCACCTATGCCGGCCATTCCACGGCGGCGGAGAGCAACCGGCTGTTTCGCGCCAACCTGGCCAAGGGCCAGACGGGCCTGTCGGTGGCCTTCGACCTGCCCACGCAGGTGGCGCTGGATTCCGATCATCCGCTGGCCCGCGGCGAGGTGGGCAAGGTGGGCGTGCCCATCTGTCACCTGGGCGACATGCGCACACTGTTCGACGGCATTCCGCTGGCCCGCATGAACACCTCCATGACCATCAATGCCCCTGCCGCCTGGCTGCTCGCGCTCTATGTGGCTCTGGCGGAGGAACAAGGTGCCACGCGCAGGGAACTGGCCGGCACCACCCAGAACGACATCGTAAAGGAATACCTCTCCCGCGGCACCTATGTCTTTCCGCCGAAGCCTTCGCTGGAGCTCACGCGACAGGTGATCACCTGGTGCCAGCGCGAGATGCCGCGGTGGAACCCCGTCAACATCTGCTCCTATCATCTGCAGGAGGCCGGTGCCCGCCCGGAGCAGGAACTCGCCTATGCGCTGGCCAATGCCATCACGGTGCTGGACATGGTGCGCGCTTCCGGCGAGGTGCCGGAGGCGGACTTTCCGCGGGTGGTGGGGCGCATCTCGTTCTTCGTCAATGCCGGCATGCGTTTCATCACCGAGATGTGCAAGATGCGCGCCTTCACCGAGTTGTGGGACGAGATCTGCCGCGAGCGCTATGGGGTGGAGGATCCGAAGAATCGTCGTTTTCGCTATGGCGTGCAGGTCAATTCCCTGGGGCTCACCGAAGCGCAGCCGGAGAACAACATCCACCGCATCCTCATCGAGATGCTGGCCGTGGTGTTGTCGAAGAAGGCGCGGGCCCGTGCCGTGCAGCTGCCGGCCTGGAACGAGGCGCTGGGCCTGCCGCGACCGTGGGATCAGCAGTGGTCCTTGCGGATGCAGCAGATCATGGCCTTCGAGACGGACCTTCTGGAATACGAGGACATCTTCGACGGATCGCCCGTGATCACCGCCCGGGTTGAGGAGCTGAAGGCCGCCGCCCGCACGGAAATGGCCCGCATCGAGGAACAGGGCGGCCTGCTGCCGGCCCTGGAGAGTGGCTGGATCAAGGCCCGCCTGGTGGCCGCCAATGCCGAGCGCATGGCCGCCATCGAGACCGGCGAGATCACCGTGGTGGGCGTGAATGCCTTTACCGAGACGGAACCCTCGCCACTCGCGGCCGGAGACGGGGACACCATCCTCAAGGTGCCCGCGCATGTGGAGGGGGAGCAGGTTGCGCGTCTGCAGGCGTGGCGTGAAAGCCGCGACGGGAAGGCCGTGCAGACGGCCCTGGCCGGCCTGCGTGCCGCCGCACAGGAAGGACGCAACATCATGGAGCCCTCCATCGCCTGCGCAAAGGCGGGCGTGACCACAGGCGAGTGGGGGCAGGTGCTGCGCGAGATCTTCGGCGAGTATCGCGCTCCCACGGGTGTCACCACCGCGCCGGTGAAGGGCGAGCGCATGGAAGCCCTCATCCGCCGCGTGCAGTCTTGGCGGAAGCGTCACGGTCGGGCACCGCGCCTGCTGGTGGGCAAGCCGGGGCTTGATGGCCACTCCAACGGTGCGGAGCAGATTGCCGCCCGCGCCCGGGCCGCGGGTTTCGATATCCGCTACGATGGCATCCGCTTCACGCCGGAGGAGATCGTGCAGCAGGCCAGGGAGCACGATGCCGATGTCATCGGCCTCTCCATTCTCTCCGGCTCCCATGTGGCGCTGGTGCAGGAGGTCATGCGCCTGAAGAACGCGGCAGGCCTGGCCCATGTGCCGGTGGTGGTGGGCGGCATCATTCCGCAGGAGGACCGCCTGGTGCTGAAGCAGTGTGGCGTCAGGCGCGTCTACACGCCGTCGGACTACCGTATCGCCGACATCCTGGAGGAGATTCTGGAGCTCATGGAGCAGGAACCTGCACCGTCCGAGGCCTGAGAGGCACAAGCGAAACAACGATGTGTCCGGCCGGCAGACGGGCACGCCGGAAGCTGTTGCGAGGGGGAACGGCGGGCCCCGGAACGGGGGCTTTCCGGGGCCCTGACTCCCTTCGGCCCCGCAGGGTCGCGAAAGGAGCCGTCCGCTTTATGCCCCCAAGCCCTGTTTCCTTTCCAGCGACTGCTGCGGGCAGAGCGACTGCATCGCATCGCCTGAGCGGCAGTTCGGAAAGATCTCGTCCGGCACTACGCATGGCGCGGACGTCATGCGCGCCCTGCGCCCGGCGAGTCTGGGGCGGATGCGGGGAGATGGCACACCCATGTGTGCAGGGGCCCGTCTGCCCTGTGAAGGGAGGGGAACAGATGATTCCCTTTTGGTCATGGGGTGCACAAAATGTATGCAAAAAAATTTTGTTGCACAGGAATTATGCAGAAAAGTGAACAAAAGGTTGCTGATGCGGGATTGCGAATCGGTCGTAATATCAGTGCCTTGTCGGGAGTCTGCCAAACTGGCACGCAGCTTGAAGAAGTCCGGACAGCCTTCGCAGGGAGGTGATGCCCATGTGAGGGGAAAAGGGAGACACGGTCCATGAAGTACATCGTTGCGATCATCAAGCCGCACAGGCTGGAGCATGTGCGCGAGGCGCTCGCCAGCCTGGGTATCGAAGGCATGACGGTTTCCGAGGTGAAGGGGCATGGCCGCCAGAAAGGGCACACGGAGGTCTACCGCGGGGCCGAATACGTGGTGAACTTCCTGCCCAAGGTGAAGATCGAGATCGCCACCACCGAGGATATGGTGGACAAGGTCATGGAGGCCATTCGCGAGGCGGCCCAGACCGGCCAGATCGGTGACGGCAAGATCTTCGTCCTGCCGGTGGAGAGGGTCATGCGCATTCGCACCGGCGAGACCGACAGGGATGCACTGTAAGCGTATCTTGAGGGGAACGAGTGATGAGCAGACTTCCGATCAAGAGCCTCGGCGTGGCGATGGTGGCGGGTGCCGCCATCGCGCTGGGGACCGATGCCGCCCTGGCCCAGGAAGCCCAGCAGGCGGCCCCGGGCTTCGAGGCCCAGGTGAAGTTCATCTTCAACACGCTGAACTTCCTGGTGATGGGCTTCCTGGTGATGTGGATGGCGGCCGGCTTTGCCATGCTGGAGGCGGGCCTTGTCCGCAGCAAGAACGTCTCCATGCAGCTCACCAAGAACATCGCCCTCTATTCGATCGCCGGCATCATGTACTGGCTGATCGGCTATAACCTCATGTATAATGGCGTGGATGGCGGCTTCTTCGGAACGCCAGGTCCGGTAATGCTGCCTGATCCGGCTGCCGAGCAGGCCAGCCTTGCCGGCGAGAACGCCCCGTCCTACGCCGCGGCGTCCGACTGGTTCTTCCAGATGGTGTTCGTGGCCACCGCCGCATCCATTGTCTCCGGCACGCTGGCCGAGCGCATCAAGCTCTGGCCCTTCCTGATTTTCGTGGTCGTCCTCACGGGCGTCCTCTATCCCATCACCGGCGCCTGGAAGTGGGGCGGCGGCTGGCTGGACAAGATGGGATTCCAGGACTTTGCGGGCTCCACGCTGGTGCACTCCGTCGGTGGCTGGGCGGCGCTGGCCGGCGCCATCCTGCTGGGGCCGCGTATCGGCAAGTATGGCAAGGATGGCTCCGTGCATCCGATTCCGGGCTCGTCCATGCCGCTGGCCACGCTTGGCACGTTCATTCTCTGGCTTGGCTGGTTCG
>CAZNLW010000068.1:0-12132 GCA_964574205.1 uncultured Rhizobiaceae bacterium
TCTTCAGATTGTCGGCCACCTCCTTGGGATCGAACATGATGGCCGTGTAGAAGAAAGTGAAGAAAATGATCAGGGCCGCGTAGAGAACCAGGAACAGCGGCTGCCCCCGGCCCAGCAGGGCCGTAACATAATTCAGCCACTCCGGCCCCTGCCCCTGCATGAAGTTGGCCACGGTGATGGGCAGCAGCAGGAGCGAGGAAGCAAAGATGGGCGGAATGACGCCGGCGGTGTTGATCTTCAGCGGCAGGTGGGAGCTCTCGCCCTGAAAGATGCGATTGCCCTGCTGGCGCTTGGGATACTGGATGAGAATGCGGCGCTGGGCCCGCTCCATGAAGACGATGAAGGCGATCACCAGCAGCGCCATGACGATGATGCCGATAATGGCGAAGGTGGAGAGCTGGCCGGTGCGGCCCAGCTCGAAGAGCTGGGCCAGCGCCGCCGGCAGGCCGGCGACGATGCCGGCGTAAATGATGAGCGAGATGCCGTTGCCCACACCACGCTGGGTGATCTGCTCGCCCAGCCACATGAGAAAGACGGTGCCGCCGGTGAGCGTGATCACCGTGGAAAAGCGGAAGAACCACCCGGGATCGGTGACCACGTTGCCCTGGGCCTCCAGCCCCACAGCAATGCCGTAGGCCTGCAAGGCGGCCAGGATCACCGTGCCGTAACGGGTGTACTGGTTGATCTTCTTGCGGCCCTGCTCGCCCTCCTTCTTCAGTTGTGCCAGATGCGGCGAGACGGTGGTCATCAGCTGAATGATGATGGCCGCCGAGATGTAAGGCATGATGTTGAGGGCAAAGATGGCCATGCGCCCCAGCGCACCACCGGCCAGGGCGTTGACCCAGCCGAGGATGCCAGTGGACTGCTGCTGCACCAGGCGGGCCAGCTCCAGCGCATCGATACCCGGGATGGGAATGTAGGTGCCCAGGCGATAGACAATCAGCGCGCCCAGCGTGAACCAGATGCGCTTCTTCAGCTCCTCGGCCTTGGCAAGGGCGGAGAAGTTGATGTTGGCCGCCAGTTGTTCCGCTGCGGATACCATGGTGTCTCAGCCTCGCATGCGGCTTGTCGCCTTTCTCCCGCCTCCAGTGGGAAGCGTGATTCGGCCATCCAGGCAAGCCGGTTGGGGCCTTTTCGCACGCCGGCGCGGCGGCCTGCCGCAGGCATCCGGCGCCTTCCGGCCCTTTTCCAGATATGCATGTGCGGACCCGGGCGTGAAGGTTTCCCGGGTCCGTCCCCACGCGTGCAATGGCCTCTTGTCCTTCATCGGCGGCGCGGATCGTGCACTCCCTGCCCCGCCTTCATGGCGCTGATGGAACCTGCGTGCCCAACAGGCGCCGCCGCAAGTGGTTACTCGCCGGTCTCGGCCTTGGCCTTTTTCTTTCTCACGTAGGTTTCCTCGACGCTGCCGCCCGCTGCCTCGATGGCCGCCCTGGCCTTGGCAGAAGCGTGAGCGACACGGAGGTTGACCTTGGTCCTGATCTCGCCGTTGGCCAGCACGCGGATGCCCTGCCTTGCGCGACGAACGGCCCCGGCGGCGACAAGCGCGGCCTCGTCAATCAGCCTGGAGGCATCGAGCCGGCCGGCGTCAATAAGCGCCTGGATGCGGCCCAGCGAGACCTCGGCGAACCGCTTGGGCGCATGCAGACGGAAGCCGCGCTTGGGCAGGCGCCGATAGATGGGCATCTGGCCGCCCTCGAACGCACCGATGCTGGCCCCGGCGCGCGACTTCTGGCCCTTGTGGCCGCGGCCAGCGGTCTTGCCCTTGCCGGAGCCAATGCCGCGGCCCACGCGCTTGCCCTTCTTGTGCGAGCCGGGCGCGGGAGAAAGTTCGTTGAGCCTCATGGTTCCTGCCTCTTTTCGGCCCGGGGCGGGCCGCCTTTGCCGGCATGCCGGCAAGGGCGTCCACTGCCTCTCTGCCCTCCAATACCGGCCCGGCCGCCCGACCCCGGCGGGTGTGATTCCCGTGGTGTTTCAGTTTTCCTCGACGATGCGCACCAGATGAGCCACCTTGCGGATCATGCCGCGCACCTGCGGCGTGTCCTTGAGCGTGCGGCGGCGATGCCGCCTGCCCAGGCCCAGACCGATCAGCGTGGCGCGCTGGTCCTTCGGCTTGCGGATGGCGCTGCCGATCTGCTCGATGGTGATGGTCTTTTCCTTTTCGGCCATGGCCTGATCACCCTTCAGATGCCTGTCTCTCCTTCCGGTCTTCTTCCGGTTTCCGCTCCAGCCGCTGCCGGCCGTTCGGGAACACCGGCGGCGCCGTTCGCGGGTGGCCAGACAGAAGCTTCCCGTTCTTGCGTGCCTGTCCGTGGCCACCCTTCAACCTGCCGCACGGTCAGACCCCTTCGGCACGGCGCACACTGAGGATCTCGGAAACCTTCTTGCCGCGGCGCTGTGCCACCCGGCGCGGATTCTCGCACTTGGAAAGCGCGTTGAAGGTGGCACGCACCATGTTGTAGGGATTGGATGATCCGATGGACTTGGCCACCACGTCCTGGACACCCAGCGCCTCGAAAACCGCACGCATGGGACCGCCGGCGATGATGCCGGTGCCGGGCGGAGCGGAACGGATGATCACCTTGCCCGCGTCATGCTTGCCCTTCACGTCATGATGCAGCGTGCGGCCCTCACGCAGGGGAACCCGGATCATGTTGCGCCTGGCGGCCTCCGTGGCCTTGCGGATGGCTTCCGGCACCTCGCGGGCCTTGCCATGGCCGTAGCCGACGCGTCCCTTCTGGTCGCCCACCACGACGAGCGCGGCAAAGCCGAAGCGGCGGCCACCTTTCACCACCTTGGCGACGCGATTGATGTGAACCAGGTGGTCCACAAGCTCGTTGTCACGATCCTCACGATCTCTCATCGCACCTGTCTCCGCATCCTCAGAAATCCAGCCCGCCTTCGCGCGCACCCTCGGCCAGCGCCTTTACCCGGCCGTGGTAGAGATAGCCGCCGCGGTCGAACACGACCTTCTCGATGCCGGCCTTCTTCGCCCGCTCGGCGATGAGCTTGCCGACCTCGAAGGCGGCCTCCACATTGCCGGTGCTCTTCAGCTTCTTGCGCATCTCCGGCTCGTTTGAGGACGCGGCCGCCAATGTGCGCCCCTCGCGATCATCGATGACCTGGGCGTAGATGTACTTGTGCGAACGGAAGACCGACAGCCGTGGCCTGTCTCCCGCCTTCCTGCGCAGCGCCCGACGCACCCGCGCCTTGCGCCGCTCGAATGCGCTCTTCTTTCGCGCCATGGTTCCTCTTGCCCTTCTCTCCTGCGGCCACACGCCTCGGCCTGCCCGGGTTTCGGCCCCGATCCCCGCCATGCCGCCCACACGCTCACCGCGTCAGGCCGGACATCGCCATGCGGCAAACCTCAAGGCGGGGCGGACGGGCCGCGGCCCCGGCGGCCGGCACCGGCATCCTTTCCCCAGGTCTGCACCCGGGCCCGGCATGCCCTGTTCGCGTGGCCTGTCCTGCCGCAAACCGCAATTCTGCCGGCTGCTTACTTCTTCTTGCCTTCCTTGCGGAAGATGTACTCATCGGCGTAACGGATGCCTTTGCCCTTGTAAGGCTCCGGCGGACGCCAGGCCCGGATCTCGGCCGCCACCTGCCCGACCTTCTGCTTGTCGATGCCGGAGACAATGATCTCCGTGGGTTGCGGTACCTGGATCTCGATGCCCTCCGGCACCTCATAGACCACGTCGTGGCTGTAGCCAAGGTTCAGCCTGAGATTCCGCCCCTGAAGCTGGGCACGGTAGCCGACACCGACGATCTGGAGCTTCTTCTGGAAGCCCTCGGTGACACCCTTGACCATGTTGGCAATGAGGGTGCGTGTCATGCCCCAGGCCGAACGCGCCGGCTTGGACATGTTGATGGGCTCCACACGCACTTCGTCCCCTTCCACGGCGACCTTCACCAGGTCCACCAGCGGTGCCTCCAGCTGGCCCTTGGGACCCTTGACCGTGACCGCCCCCTCCTCGACCGTCACCGTCACGCCGGAGGGAATGGGCACGGGCTTCTTGCCTATGCGAGACATGGATCGTCTCCTGCCTGTTGTCTCTCTTGTCTCAAGACCCCTTCATTCCGATCACTGCTGCCTGGCCCTCCCGGCATGCCCGGGCGCCAAGACCGGGGCGGCCGCCTTTCTTCCGCTTCTCTTCCGCGGCACCCGCCTGGCAGCACCCCCCTCAGAAAACGGTGCAGATCACCTCACCGCCAACATTCTCCTCGCGCGCCCTGGCATCGCTCATCACGCCCTTGGACGTTGAGAGAATGGCGATGCCAAGCCCGTTGTAGACCACCGGCATGTCGGCCACGGAGGTGTAGACGCGGCGGCCCGGCTTGGAGACGCGAACGATTTCGCGGATGACAGGCCTGCCGTCGTGATACTTGAGCTGGACCTCGATCTCGCCCTTGCCGTTCTCGTAGCGGGTGGTGGTGAACCCGCGGATGTATCCCTCGTCCTGCAGCACCTGCAGCACCCGCTCGCGCATGCGGGAGGCGGGCATCTTCACCGTCTTCTTGCCCCGGGCATGCGCGTTGCGGATGCGGGTCAGCATGTCTCCGATGGGATCGTTGATGGTCATCTTGCGACTCTCCTGAAAATCTGCCTGCACAGGCCTCCCCTCAGCCACGGGAGGGGACGCAGCACAGGAAGGCACCCCGCCTCTGCCTGCTCCGGTGCGGCGGGATCACCAGCTCGCCTTGGTCATGCCCGGAATGAGACCGCGGTTGGCCATCTCCCGCAAGGCAATGCGCGAAATGCGAAACTTGCGGTAATAGCCGCGCGGACGACCGGTGATCTCGCAACGATTGCGGATGCGCACCGGCGCGGAGTTGCGCGGCAGCTTGGCCAGCTTCATCTGGGCCTCGAAGCGTTCCTCGATGGGGCGCGAGCGATCGCGCGCGATGGCAAGAAGCTCGGCCCGCTTCCTGGCATATTTCCTGGCCAGCCGCATGCGCTTCTTGTTGCTCTCGATCTTGCCTTTCTTCGCCATGACCGGTTCTTCTCCGTTTGCGCCGTTCCTTCACTCGACCGCCTGCACTCAGGCCGCCTGCTGCTGGCGCCGGCGGAAGGGGAAGTTGAAGCCCTCGAGCAGCGCCATGGCCTCCTCGTCCGTCTCGGCCGTGGTGTGGATGATCACGTCGAGACCCAGCACGCGGTCGATCTTGTCATAGTCGATCTCCGGGAACACGATGTGCTCGCGGATGCCCAGCGCATAGTTGCCATTGCCATCGAAGCTCCTCGGATTGAGCCCGCGAAAGTCGCGCACGCGCGGCAGCGCAATGTTCACCAGGCGATCGAGAAACTCGTACATGCGATCCCTGCGCAGGGTCACCTTGGCGCCGATGGGCATGCCGGCGCGCAGCTTGAAGCCGGCGATGGACTTGCGCGCGCGCGTGATCACGGCCTTCTGGCCGGCAATCTTGCTCAGCTCCTCGGCCGCGAACGTGGCGATCTTCTGATCGCCCACGGCCTCGCCCACGCCCATGTTCAGCACCACCTTCTCCACGCGCGGGACCTGCATGGGGTTGGTGTAGCCGAAACGCTCGATCAGCTGCGGCCGCACCACCTCCTCATAATGCCTGCGCAGGCGCGGAACATACTTTTCGGTCTCAGACATCGATCACCTCTCCCGAGCGCTTGGCATACCGCACCTTGCGGCCATCCTCCAGGATGCGGAAGCCCACGCGGGTGGGCCTGCCATCCCTGGGATCCACGTGAGCCAGATTGGACAGGTGGATGGGGGCCTCCTTGCTGATGATGCCGCCCTCCACGCCGGGCGCCGGCTTCTGGTGCTTCTTGACCATGTTGACGCCCTTCACGATGGCGCGGTTCTCCTTCGGCATGACCTTGAGAACCTCGCCCTTCTTGCCCTTGTCGCGGCCGGCGATGACCACGACGGTGTCGCCTTTCCTGATCCTGGCAGCCATCACAGCACCTCCGGAGCCAGCGAAATGATCTTCATGTGGTTCTTGGCGCGGAGCTCGCGCGGCACGGGCCCGAAGATGCGCGTGCCGATCGGCTCGCCCTGATTGTTGATCAGCACCGCCGCGTTGCGGTCGAAACGGATCACCGAACCGTCGGGCCGGCGCACATCCTTGGCCGTGCGCACGACGACAGCCTTCATCACCTGGCCTTTCTTCACGCGACCGCGCGGGATGGCCTCCTTCACCGACACCACGATGATGTCGCCCACGGAGGCATACTTGCGCTTGGAGCCGCCCAGCACCTTGATGCACTGCACGCGGCGCGCGCCGGAATTGTCGGCCACGTCGAGCTGCGTTTCCGCCTGAATCATGGCATCACCCGTTCAATCTCTTCTCGTCGTTCTTCCCACCGCCCGTCACACGTGAGCACACCGTGCCGCTGTCCTCATGACATGTCGGCCGCCGGGAACCCTGCCTGCCTGCCACGGCGCGCAGCGCGGCATCCGGGACTGCGCAAGCAGAGCATGCCGACCTTCTGGTGCACCCCAGGTGCGACCCCGAGCCCTGCGCCCCGTTCTTCCGGCGGCCTGCGCTCCGGCCTTTCCAGGGCCACGGCCTCACGCGTTGCGGGCCTCGACCTTCTCGATCAGCATCCAGCGCTTCTTCTTCGAGATGGGCCGGCATTCCTGAATGCGCACGATGTCGCCCACCTTGCACTCGTTGTTCTCGTCGTGCGCATGATATTTCTTGGTGCGGCGCACGGTCTTCTTGAGCAGCGGGTGGGTGAACCGGCGCTCGACAAGAACCGTGATGGTCTTGTCATTCTTGTCGGACACCACCGTGCCCTGCAGGATGCGTTTCGGCATCTCTTCTCACTCCAGTCTCTGCCTGCGGCGCTGCTCCTGCCTCTTCCCTGCGGAAGGGCGGGCAGCGGCCGAAGTCCGATCCTTCGCCTAGGCGCTGGCCTCGGCCATGCGTTTCTTGCGGCGCGCGGTCATCTCCGTCTTGATGCGGGCGATATCGCGGCGCACCTGGCGTATGCGGGCCGTGTTCTCCAGCTGGCCGGTCACCTTCTGGAAGCGAAGGTTCATCTGCTCCTTCTTGAGCTCGACCAGTTTCTCCTTCAGCTGGTCGTCGCTCATGGCCCTGATCTCGGCGGGTTTCATGGTCTGCACCCTCGATCCCTGTTGTCCTGTCCTGTCCCGATGGTGCCGATCACTCGCCCGGGCGGGCCACGATGCGGCACTTCACCGGCAGCTTCATGGCCGCCAGCCGCAGCGCCTCCTCGGCCACCTCGCGCGGCACGCCATCAATCTCGAACATGATGCGGCCTGGCTGGACGCGGGCACACCAGTATTCCACCGAACCCTTGCCCTTGCCCATGCGCACTTCCGTGGGCTTCTCCGTCACCGGAATGTCCGGAAAGATGCGGATCCACACACGGCCGGAACGCTTCATGTGGCGGGTGATGGCGCGACGCGCGGCCTCGATCTGCCGCGCCGTGACGCGCTTGCCCTGCAGCGCCTTCAGTCCGTAGGCGCCGAAGGTGAGCTGCGTGCCCCCCTTGGCCACGCCACGGATGCGGCCCTTCTGCATCTTGCGGAACTTTGTCCTCTTCGGCTGCAGCATGGTCCTTCCTCACTGCTGTTCGTCCGGGCCTTTTCCGCCCCTTTCGCACCGCTCGCCTTCAGCGCCGCGCCTCACCACCACGGCGGCGGCGGGAACGGCCGCCGGGACGGCTGGCGCCGCCTTCCTGCAGCTCGCGCTCGTGGCGCTCCTGGGCCATGGGATCATGCTCCATGAGCTCGCCCTTGAAGATCCACACCTTGATGCCGTTGGTCCCATAGGCCGTGATTGCCGTGGCGGTGCCGTAGTCGATGTGAGCGCGCAGGGTATGGAGGGGCACACGGCCCTCGCGATACCACTCGGTGCGGGCAATCTCGGCCCCGCCCAGACGGCCGGCACAGTTGATCCGGATGCCTTCGGCCCCCATGCGCATCGCCGACTGCACGGCGCGTTTCATGGCCCGGCGGAAGGCCACGCGGCGCTCCAGCTGCTGGGCGATGTTGTCAGCCACCAGCTGGGCATCGATCTCGGGCTTGCGCACCTCCACGATGTTGAGATGCACCTCCGAATCCGTCATGGAGGCCAGCTCTCGGCGCAGCTTTTCGATGTCGGCGCCCTTCTTGCCTATGATCACGCCAGGCCGCGCGGTGTGGATGGTAACCCGGCACTTCCTGTGCGGACGCTCGATGATGATGCGCGAGATGCCGGCATTCTTCAGCTTCTTCTGCAGATAGTCACGAATCTGGCGATCCTCGTGCAGAAGACGGCCATACTCGCGCCCTTCCGCATACCAGCGCGAATCCCAGTTGCGGTTGACGCCGAGGCGAAACCCGATCGGATTGACTTTCTGACCCATCAGCTGGCCTCCTCGACTTCGCGCACGACAATGGTCAACTGGCTGAACGGCTTGAGGATGCGCCCGACCCGGCCGCGCGCACGCGGGCGCCAGCGCTTCATCACCAGGTTCTTGCCGACATAGGCTTCGGCCACGATGAGATTGTCAATGTCGAGACCATGGTTGTTCTCGGCATTGGCAATGGCCGATTCGAGAACCTTCTTCACGTCGCGCGCTATGCGCTTGCGCGAGAAGGTGAGGTCGGCCAGCGCGCGGTCCACCTTCTTGCCGCGGATCATGGCCGCCACCTGGTTGAGCTTGATGGGGCTGACCCGCATCATGCGGCAGACGGCGCGGGCCTCGTTGTCGGCGCAGCGGCGCGGATTCTTCTTCTTGCCCATTGCGCTTACTTCCTCTTCGCTTTCTTGTCGGCGGCATGGCCGTAGAAGGTGCGGGTCGGCGCAAACTCGCCGAACTTGTGCCCCACCATGTCCTCGGTCACGAGCACGGGCACGTGCTTGCGACCATTGTGCACGGCAAACGTGAGCCCCACGAACTGCGGGAGAATGGTGGAGCGACGCGACCAGATCTTGATGGGCGCCGCCCGCCCCGATGCCCTCGCCTTCTCCGCCTTCTTCAGCAGGTAGGGGTCAACGAACGGACCCTTCCAGACAGAACGTGCCATGGCTGCCTCTCATATCCCTCGCATCAGCCCTTGCGCACGTGGCGCGAGCGGATGATGTACTTGTCGGACGGCTTCTTGCCGCGTGTGCGCTTGCCCTTGGTGGGCTTGCCCCACGGCGTGACCGGATGACGGCCGCCGGAGGTGCGGCCCTCGCCGCCGCCGTGCGGATGGTCCACCGGGTTCATGGCGACACCGCGGGTGTGCGGGCGCCGGCCCAGCCAGCGCGAACGCCCGGCCTTGCCCAGATTGATGTTCATGTTGTCGGGGTTGGACACCGCGCCCACCGTGGCCATGCATTCGGCCCGGACCATGCGCATCTCGCCGGACTTCAACCGGATCTGCGCATAGCCGGCATCGCGTCCCACGAGCTGGGCATAGGTGCCGGCGGCGCGGGCCAGCTGCCCCCCCTTGCCGGGCTTGAGCTCCACATTGTGGATAATGGTGCCGATGGGCATCACCGAAAGCGGCATGGCATTGCCCGGCTTCACGTCCAGCGCCTCGTCCGAGGACATGACGATGTCACCCGGCTGCAGACGCTGGGGCGCAATGATGTAGGACAGCTCGCCATCCTCGTATTCGATGAGCGCAATGAAGGCGGTGCGGTTGGGATCATATTCCAGCCGCAGCACCCTGGCCGGCATGTCCTTCTTGGCGCGCCTGAAATCGATGAGGCGATAGCGCCGCTTGTGGCCGCCACCGCGATGGCGCGCGGTGATGCGCCCGTAATTGTTGCGCCCGCCGGTCTTGGTGAGGCCCTCGGTGAGCTGCTTCACGGGCTTGCCGCGATGGAGCTCCGAGCGGTCCACCAGCACCAGGCCGCGCATGCCGTTGGTGACGGGCTTGTAGGTCTTCAGAGCCATTGTCCTTCAGCCTCTTGCCTGTCTGTTCACTGGGCGGTCGCGTCTGCTCACAGGCCGCCGATGACATCGATCGTCTGCCCTTCCTCGAGGGTGACGATCGCCTTCTTGACATCGGACTGCCGGCCCACGGTGTTGCGGAACCGCTTCACCTTGCCCTTGCGCACCAGCGTGTTGACCGACTTCACCTTGACGCCGAAGAGCGCCTCCACCGCCGCCTTGATCTCGGGCTTGGTGGCGTTCCTGGCGACGTTGAAGACCACCTTGTTCTGCTCGCCCAGGATCGTGGACTTCTCGGTAATCACCGGCGAGCGGATGATGTCGTAGTATCGTTCCCTGCTCATTTGAACCGCTCCTGCAGCGCTTCCACGGCCGCCTTCGTGAGCACCAGCTTGTGACGGCGCAGGATGTCATAGACATTGATGCCCTGGACAGGCAGCACGTCGATGTTGGGGATGTTGCGCGCGGCACGGGCGAAGTTCTCGTTCACCTCGCGACCGTCGACAATCAGCGCGTTGTCGATCCCCAGCCGGTCGAAGGCGCCGCGCACGACCCTGGTCTTGGGCTCGGCCACCTCGGCCTTGTCCAGGATGATGAGTTCGCCGCTCTTCACCTTGGCCGACAGGGCATGGCGCAGGGCGAGGGCGCGCATCTTCTTGGGCAGGCCGATGGCATGGGAGCGCGGCTTGGGCCCATGGGCCTTGGCGCCCCCCACAAAGATGCCGGCCTTGCGGTCCCCGTGGCGGGCACGCCCCAGGCCCTTCTGACGGCCCCACTTGGCGCCCGTGCGTGCAACCTCGCTGCGGCTCTTGGTCTTGTGCGTGCCGGCGCGGCGCTTGGCAAGCTGCCAGACGACCATGCGGTGCAGGATGTCGGCCCGCGGCTCCAGTCCGAAGATGTGGTCGGGCAGCTCAATGGTGCCGGCCTTGCCGGCCTCGAGCGTGGTCACGTCCATCTTCATGGCTCACTGCTCCCCTTCGCTGGCCGCCGCGGCCGCCGGCCCGGCTTCGGCCGGCGTCTCGTCCCTGCCCCTTTCCTGCGGCAGGCGGAAGGCGCCGGGGCGCGGTGCCTCCTCCGGCAGCGGGCGCTTCACCGCATCACGCACGAAAACCCAGCCGCCCTTGGCCCCCGGCACGGCCCCCTTGACCAGGATGAGCCCGCGCTCGGCATCGGTGCGAATGACCTTCAGATTCTGGGTGGTCACCCGACGGGCACCCATGTGACCGGCCATCTTCTTGCCCTTGAAGACCTTGCCAGGATCCTGGCACTGGCCGGTGGAGCCGTGCGAGCGGTGCGCAATGGACACGCCATGCGAGGCACGCAGGCCGCCGAAGTTCCAGCGCTTCATGGCGCCGGCGAAGCCCTTGCCGATGGAGATGCCCGTCACATCCACATACTGGCCCGGCACGAAGTGATCGGCCGTCAGCTCGGCACCGATCTCGATCATGTTGTCCTCGGAGACGCGGAACTCCGCCAGCTTGCGCTTGGGCTCCACCTTCGCCCTGGCGAAGTGGCCGCGCTCGGGTTTCGTCATCCGCTTCACCTTGGCCTTGCCGGCGCCCAGCTGCAGCGCGGTGTACCCATCCTTCTCGCGCGTGCGGTGGGCGACAACCTGGCAGTTCTCCACCTTCAGCACGGTGACCGGAATGGCCTCGCCATCTTCGGTGAAGATACGGGTCATTCCGACCTTCTGCGCGATAATGCCAGAACGCATCGCTCGCAACTCCTGAAAAATTCCTCTTCCGCAAGCTCCCGATCGTGTCGCCGGGGTGCGCCTTCACGCCGTGCGCTCATGCCCCCGCGCCCCGGTCGCATCAGAGCTTGATCTCCACATCGACACCGGCCGCGAGATCCAGCTTCATGAGCGCATCCACCGTCTGTGGCGTGGGATCGATGATGTCCAGCAGCCGGCGATGGGTGCGGATCTCGAACTGTTCACGGCTCTTCTTGTCGATGTGCGGCGAACGGTTGACCGTGAAACGCTCGATCCGCGTGGGCAGCGGGATCGGGCCCGAAACCTGGGCGCCGGTGCGTTTCGCGGTGTTGACGATCTCGCGGGCCGACGCATCGAGGATGCGATGGTCGAACGCCTTGAGCCGTATGCGAATGGTCTGACCCTGCATGGCTTTGTGCCCGTGTTACAGCGGACGGCGTGTCGCGGGCGCTCCTTGCCGAGAGTTCCGCGACACGCCGGATCCGATCCCTTCCATCACTCGATGATTTCGCTGACGACGCCGGCGCCGACGGTGCGGCCGCCCTCGCGG
>CAZNLW010000069.1:0-11878 GCA_964574205.1 uncultured Rhizobiaceae bacterium
GCCATCTTCTGGAGAAACCGCATCATGCGCGCCATTCGCCGCTTCTGCCGCCGCTGCAAGGGCTTTCGCACCTTCGCCTTCGCCCTGCTGCTGGCCACCCTGGGCGTTGCCGAGGCCACCGACTGGACGCGGATCATCCCCGACGGCCCGCACAAGGGCTGGTATCTGTTCGCCATCGCCCTTGCGGTGGCCTGGCTGCGTGTCATCACCACCACGCCGCCGGGCCGGGCAGTCATCGACGAGGATCAACGGCCATGAACACATCGCAAGACGACCGCCACTGGCACCTGGACAGGCGCGTGCCGGTGGCACTGATCATGACACTCATCGTGCAGACCATAGGTGTGGTATGGTGGGCGGCAACCATTTCTGCGCGAGTCGATGCCATCGAGCGCCGCCTTTTCGAGATGCAGGGCTTTTCTGCCCGGCTCGCGCGCCTGGAAGAGCGCCAGCTCGCCGTGAGCGATCGCCTGGAACGCATCGAGGCCCTGCAGCGCCGTATCGATGCCAAGCTGGACCGCCTGTTGCTGGCCCGCGCGGCCCTCGGCACAATCGAAAAACCTTCGCAAAGGGAAGGACGCGCCAAATGACCAATACGACGAGCAAAACCTCTCATGCGACCCGTCAGGACCCTGCCACCGGCGAGGACTGGCAGCCTGCCATTCCGCCAGATCCGGACGCGCCGCATTCTCCGCCCTATGTCTATCGAGCCCGCATCGAGAGGGAGAAGGACATCTACGATGGCGACACCATCACGGTCATCATCGATCTCGGCTTCCACATCGCCTTCGGCGAACTCACGCTCAGGCTCTACGGCATAGATGCCCCGGAACTGCGCGGCGCCGAGAAGGAGGCCGGTCGCCGCGCCCGCGACTGGTTGCGCCGTCGTCTCATGGGCCGAGAGTTCATTGTCCAGACCATCCGGGACCGCAAGGGCAAGTATGGCCGATATCTCGCGATCATCTGGGTGGATGGCGTGAACGTGAACGAGGAGATGGTTGCTCTGGGCCTGGCTGAACGCAAGGACTACGGCCGGCCCCGTCGCCGCTGAGTAAGAGGCGCCATCCACCCGGGCCACATTGGACAGAACCGGAAGCAGGGTGAAACCAATGACCGCGCTGGCCGCAATGCTGGCCGGGCCGCTGGCACGCGTGCTGGCGGATCTGGCCGAGCGCATCGCGCGTGGCGAGCTGGACCGCCACGCTCTGGAAGCCGAGACACGCAACGCGATCGCCCGGATTCTCGCCGGCATGGAACGGGAACGTTTGCAGGTTGCCCGCGACGTGCTGCTGGGCGAAATGACGGCCGAAAGTTGGCTGCAGCGCAACTGGCGCCCGCTGGTTGCGGTTGTGGCCTTTGTCTCCTACTGGTATGTGATCGTGGTGCTTCCGCATCTCGTGGCCTTCGGCCTCATGCCCCCGCCCCGCTTTGGCGAGACGGGGCTGGCCAACCTGCACATGCTCACCCTTGTCTCCATCGGCGGATACATGGGCGCTCGCACGGTGGAAAAGGTGGCGCGCATGACAGTGGCTTTCCGCAGGCCCCGCCATGCCGATCGCATGCGTCGAGGGCAGGGCGGCGAGTCGTGATCGGTTCATCTGCCGTTCAGCCGTGACCGTCTATGGTGCACGAAAGCCAAGAAGGAGTGCCTTTGCGGATGAGAATACGCCTGGTCAGTCTCCTGGGAGCGGCGGCCCTGGCCGGCGTGTTTGCCGGGTACACGCCGGCAGCAGCGGCCGTATCGCCGCTGGGGGGCAGGCCTGCGCCGGCAGCGGCGGCAGTCATGGCGGCAGACACGATATCGGAACGCACATCGCGTGAGGAACGCCTGCGCCTTGCGGCAGCCACCAGGCGCTTGCCGCGTCTTGCTACGCCCGCGTATGCACGCTCGCGGCACCCCCGGCCACCCGTGGCCCTTCCGCCACGCACGCGCATGCCGCCTTCCCGCCTGCGCCGGCCGCCACGCCCGTATCCGGCCGATCGCCTTTCGCCGTCCGAAGCCCTGCAGCTGGCCATGCGCGTTGCCCCGGGCAGCATGGGGCTGGGGGTGGAACTTCTGCCCGGCCCGCGCCCTGTCTATGCGGTCAAGCTCAAGACCGGCAATCGTATCATGCGCGTGCTGGTGGATGCCGTCACGGGGCGTATCATCGGCCGCTGAGCGGCCGCTTCGATGGTGTTGCCTTTCTCGCCTGGGCAGGCATGAAAAAGGCCAGGAGGGCGAAAGGGGCAAGGGGCGATCCCTCCAAGTCAGCGAGTTGTGGGAGCATCATGCCATGCGCGTTCTCGTCGTCGAGGATGATCCCGATCTCAACCGCCAGCTCGTCGAGGCCCTGAAGGATGCCGGCTATGCCGTGGACTCGGCCTTTGATGGCGAAGAAGGGCACTATCTCGGTGAGACCGAACCCTATGATGCCGTGATTCTGGACCTCGGCCTGCCGCAAATGGACGGCATCACCGTGCTGGAGGAATGGCGCCGGGCGGGACGCGACATGCCGGTGCTCATTCTCACCGCTCGCGACCGCTGGAGCGACAAGGTGGCCGGGTTTGATGCCGGCGCGGATGATTACGTGGCGAAGCCCTTCCACATGGAGGAGCTTCTGGCGCGCCTGCGCGCCCTGTTGCGCCGTGCGGCCGGCCATGCCACCAGCGAAATCACCTGCGGACCGCTGGTGCTGGATACCCGTGCTGCCCGGGTTACTCTCGACGGCATGCCGGTGAAGCTCACCTCTCTGGAATATCGCCTGCTTGCCTACCTCATGCACCACAAGGGGAGGGTCATATCCCGCACGGAGCTCATCGAACACCTCTACGATCAGGATTTCGACCGTGACTCCAATACCATAGAAGTCTTTATCGGCCGCCTGCGCAAGAAGATCGGCAAGGACATGGTCAAGACCGTCCGCGGCCTCGGCTACTACATCAGCGATCCCGGGGAGGAACGGCAGCAGACCGGCAGCGAAAGCTGAGACGCACAGGCTGGCCTTGTCGGGGCACAGGCAAGAGACATCTTCATGGCGGACACCACCACCGGCACACAGCACCCCGCGGCCCGCGGCAGGAGCCCTGCAAAAGGGCAGGGGAAGGTGACGGATGGCGTGGCAGCGGATAAGTCGCGGCAGGTGGCGCATGCCCGCTTCCGCCTGCGTCTGCCGCTTCCCGATTCGCTGGCGGCGAGACTGGTCGCCTCGGCCATGGCCGTTTCCCTGGTGTTGCTCCTGCTGGCGGGGCTTTTGCTGTTCTATCTTTTCCGCATCACCGTGGAACGCAATTTCGATGCCCGCCTGCAGGCCATCATGAACGGTCTGCTGGCCCATGTGGAAATCGACGAGAAAGGCCGGCCCTATCTCACCCGGCCGCTGGCCGATCCCCGTTTCGGCCTGCCTCTTTCCGGCTGGTATTGGCAGATCGCCTCGATAGACGGCAAGGGTCCCACGCTGGCCTCGCCCTCGCTGCTGGACCAGCGCTTCGACATTCCGCCAGAGGATGCGCCGGAGCGCGGCCCGGACGGCATCGCCCGGTTCTACGGTCGCGACCTGCAGGGGCATGACCTGCGCATCATAGAGCAGCGCTACATCCTTTTCGGCTCCCGGCCCTATTCCATTTTGGTGGCCGGCAATTTCGACGAGCTGCGGGGTGAGGTGACCGGTTTTCGCCGGGCCCTGCTTGTGGTCTTCTTTGTTCTCGCCGTGGCACTGGCGCTGGCCATTTTCGTGCAGGTGCGCTTTGGTCTCCGGCCATTGAAACGCCTGCATGATGAACTGTGGGAAATCCGCGAGGGCCGGCGCGAGCAGCTCGACGAGGACTACCCCGAGGAAATCCGCCCGGTGGCTCATGAGCTGAATCTGTTGTTGCGGGCCAACCGCGAGATCGTGGAACGCGCCCGCACCCAGGTGGGCAATCTCGCCCATGCCCTCAAGACGCCCTTGAGCGTGCTCATGAACGAGGCCCAGACCACGGGCGGTCACCTGGCGGCCAAGGTGCTGGAGCAGACGCACCTGATGCGCGATCAGGTGAACCTCTATCTGGACCGCGCGCGCCGCGCGGCCTCCGCCACCACGCTGGCCACCCGCACGCCCGTCTGCGAGGTGATGGAGGCCCTGGTGCGCACCTTGCGCCGCATCTACCGGGAGACTCCATTCGAAGTGGATGTGGAGTGTGGGCCGGATCTCGTCTTCCGTGGCGAACGGCAGGATCTCGAGGAGATGGTGGGCAACCTGCTGGACAATGCCTTCAAGTATGCCGCGGGCCGCATTCGCGTCTCGGCTCGCCTGCTGCCCGCCACCTCTCCCACCCGCCGCTGGCTGGAGATCCGCATCGCGGATGACGGCCCGGGCCTGACCGACGAGCAGAAGGCGCTGGCCATGCAGCGCGGCCGCCGTCTGGACGAGACCAAGCCCGGCTCCGGCCTCGGGCTGTCCATCGTGCGCGAGATCGCCGGGATGTATGGCGGAGAAGTGGAACTGGAGGATTCCGACATGGGGGGTCTGGCCGTGATCCTGCGCTTGCCGGCCGCCATTCCGGCCAAGGGAAGAGACGCGCGAAAACCCGTTTGACCATGGCCAAAAGTCCATGGACGAAAGTCTCATGGAAACGGGACATGGGGACCATCGCAACCCTGGGCCAAAGGACGCTCCGCATGTGAAATCGGCGCAGAGATCCGCATCTCCGGGGCATGCGAAAGAACAAATACAGGATTGTGTTCATTCCTTCAGCACTTTCAGGATGTGCGCGCAAAGCGAGCAAGTCCATGGAATTCATAGGATTTTCGTTGGTGATTCAGGCTTCGATGATTGACATTTTCCCTGCTGGCGCTAAAAAGCGGAAACGACAGGCATCGCAAGCGATCATCGCTTTCTGATCATCCGGCCTGATCTCTGTCGGGGAGAACGCGCAAGCTGGGCGGAAGCCCCCTCATGCAGGATGGGCACATCGTTTGCGCGTGCTGACGGTGCACGGCTTGCCGGCATCCGGAAAGAGGGCGGGGCCGCAAGCCTGGGAAACAACGGAATGATCGGCACGGCTGCCTGCAAGTTGCCCCCGGTCGCAGGTGGTCAGCCGGTCGGGAGCGGGTCCCGCAAGGGATCCGCTCCTTTTCGTTTGTGACCCCTCTCTAACATGTCGGTGAAGCACGGACTCGAGCACGAGAAAGACGCAAAAGCAAGGCTTGAGATCAGACATTCCTCATGCCCGATGACAGAATCTAGAACATGCCTTTCCGATCCATGAATGAAGCTTAATGCGCCGGGCCATTGCGGAGGAGAGGCGAATGAAATAGGGTGCTTGCCGACCGCAGGCGAATGAACGGAGGCCGGATCTGTCTCGCAGCATGCGCCGGTGAGATCGTGTTCCGCTTCCGCCCTGGCGGATCACATGGGGCGGAGACCATCAGCACGAGGGGTTTGGCGAGGCCATGACGGCAGGCATTTCCTTCTGGCTCGCGGCGGCAGCCATTCTGGCGGTGGTGGTGGTGGCGCTCGTCGTGCCCATGCTGCGCCGGCCGCACAAGGCCCTGGCCCGTGCGGAATACGATCTCGCCATCTACAAGGATCAGCTGCGCGAGCTGGAGGAGGATGAACGGTCCGGCCTCATCACCCCCGATGAGGCCGAGGCCGCACGCAACGAGATTGCCCGTCGCATCCTTGCTGCCGACGAGGCGCGCAGAAAGGCCGAGGCCGCCATGGCTGTCACCACCGGTCGGGAGAAGCTGGTGGGCATGGCGACGGCCCTGGTCCTGGTGCCGGCGGTGGCCATTGGCGTCTATCTGTGGCGCGGCAATCCCGGCATGCCCGACCTGCCATTGGCCAAGCGCATGGCCGAGGCAGGCCAGCGCAACGACATCGCGGCCATGGTGCGCAAGGTGGAGCAGCGCCTCGCCGAACGCCCTGACGATCTGGAGGGGTGGAAGGTCATCGCGCCCGTCTATGTCCGCCTGGGACAGATCGACAAGGCCATCATCGCCTATCGGAATGCCATCCGGTTGAGCAAGCCCGATGCCGATCTTTACAACGGTCTCGGCGAGGCCCTTGTGATCAGGGCGGAGGGCCGCATCACGCCGGAAGCCCGCCAGGCCTTCGAGAAGGCGCTGAAACTGAAGCCGGGCAATCCCATGAGCCGTTATTATCTTGCCCAGGCCGCCATTCAGGCGGGCAGGAAGGAGGAAGGGCTGAAGGCGCTCAAGGCCCTGCTCGCCGACCTGCCGGAGGAATCCGGCGCCCGTCACGTGATCAGCCAGCAGATCGCCCGTCTCGAAGGGCGTCCCGCTGGCCGGCCGCCGATGATGGCGAAAGGCGGCCCGGCGGCTCGTGCGGCAGACGGCGCCCGGGGCGGTCCCTCGGCCGCGGCCGTGCGCGAGCGCATGAAGGCCATGGCCGACATGTCGCCCGAGGAGCGCCAGCAGATGATCCGCAGCATGGTGGAGGGCCTCGAGGCACGGCTGAAGGACAATCCGGACGATCTGGGCGGCTGGCTGCGGCTGGTGCGCGCCTGGAGCGTGCTTGGCGAGAGGGAGAAGGCAAGGGCCGCCCTGGCCGAGGCGAAGAAGGCCTTTGCCGGCAATGCGGAAGCCGAGGGGCGGCTGGACGCCATGGCCAGAAGCCTCGGCCTGTGAACGGCCGTCTCGCGGGCGGCTGGCGCCGCACCGTGCCGAATGGTGAAATGGACCGGGCGGTGCTTGACCGATGCGGATGACAAGCGCCACCAGATGCCACGAGAATGTGATCCGGATCGGCGCTTTCCCTACCCGCGTGCGGCTGTGGCGGAACAAGCGCAGCAGGCCCGCAAGGCACGAGGATCGGTAAGGACGGACTGGAGCCATGACCCGCAAGCAGCAGCGAACGGCCCTCATCATCGGAGCGGTGACCTTTCTCGGCATCGCCGTGGGGCTCATCCTCTATGCCCTGCGCGATACCATCGTCTTCTTCTACACGCCCTCGGAGGTGATGGAGAAGAAGGTGGAGCCCGGCACGCGCCTGCGCCTGGGCGGACTGGTGGAAAAGGGATCCTTTCGCCAGGGCGAGGGCGGCATGATCTATTTCGCCATCACCGACACCAACCGCACCATCAGGGTATCCTACAAGGGGGTGCTGCCGGATCTCTTCCGCGAGGGGCAGGGGGTTGTGGCCGAGGGCGTGCTGAAGCCCGACGGCACCTTCGTGGCCGACACGGTGCTGGCCAAGCATGACGAGAAGTACATGCCACGGGAGGTGGCCGACGCCCTGAAGAAGCAGGGCTACTGGAAGCACGCCGGTGAGGGGGGCGGCAATGCTCCCTACGGGCAGGACGGCCGGAAGGAGCTGACCCAATGATCGTGGAGCTCGGACACTTCGCGCTCGTTCTCGCACTGGCCACCGCCGTCTATCAGACGGTGGTGCCCCTCTACGGCGCCCAGGTGGGCAGCCAGCGCCTGATGAACGTGGCCGCACCGGCCGCCTTCGTCCAGTTCATCCTGCTGCTGCTGTCCTTTGCGGCGTTGACCTATGCCTATGTCACTTCCGACTTCTCCGTGCTCAATGTCTGGCAGAATTCGCATACGGCCAAGCCGCTGCTCTACAAGTTCACGGGCGTGTGGGGCAATCACGAGGGCTCCATGCTGCTCTGGATCACGGTGCTGGCCTTCTTTGGCGTGGCCGTGGCGGCCTTTTCCGGCAATCTGCCAGAGAGTCTCAAGGCCCGCGTGCTGGGGGTGATGGGCTCCGTCTCCGTGGCCTTCCTGCTCTACATCGTCACGGTCTCCAATCCCTTCGAACGCATCCCCCTGGAGCAGGCGCCTGTGCAGGGGCGCGGTCTCAATCCGCTGTTGCAGGATCCGGCACTCGCCTTTCATCCGCCGCTGCTGTATGCGGGCTACACGGGCTTTTCCGTAGCCTTTGCCTTTGCCATTGCGGCATTGATGGAGGGCAGGGTGGATGCGGCCTGGGCACGCTGGGTGCGGCCCTGGACGCTGGCCGCCTGGATGTTTCTTACCGCCGGCATCGGGCTCGGCGCCTGGTGGGCCTACTACGAGCTCGGCTGGGGCGGCTGGTGGTTCTGGGATCCGGTGGAGAACGCCTCGCTCATGCCGTGGCTGGCCGGCGTGGCCCTGCTGCATTCCGCCATCGTGGTGGAGAAACGCAACGCGCTGAAGGTCTGGACGGTGCTGCTGGCCATCGTTGCCTTCTCGCTGTCGCTCATCGGCACCTTTCTCGTGCGCTCCGGCGTGCTCTCCTCCGTGCACGCCTTTGCCGTGGATCCGGAGCGCGGCGTGTTCATCCTGGCCATCCTGCTGTTCTTCATTGGCGGCTCGCTCATGCTCTATGCCGCTCGTGCCGGCACGCTGAAAACCGGCGGTCTGTTTGCCCCCATCTCCCGTGAGGGCGCCCTGGTGGTCAACAACCTGCTCATGTCCGCGGCCACCGCCGCGGTCTTCATCGGCACGCTGTTTCCGCTTGTCTATGAGGCCGTGACCGGCGGCGGCAAGATCACCGTGGGCGCACCCTACTTCAACTTCACGTTCGGCCTGCTCGTCATCCCGCTGCTGCTGCTGGTTCCCGTGGGCCCCTTCCTTTCCTGGAAGCGGGGTGATCTGCTCGCTGCCCTCCAGCGCCTGTGGGCCGCGGCGGTTGCGGCGCTCGTGGTGGCGCTGCTGGTCGTGCTGGCGATCGATGCCTCTGCCGTCATGGCGGCGCTGGGCATGGCCGTGGGCGTGTGGATCCTTGCGGGCACGCTGGCAGAGCTGGCCTGGCGGGCCATGCTGGGGCGGGCCCCGCTGAAGGTGGTATGGCACCGTATCCGCACCATGCCTGGCCAGGCCTGGGGCATGACGCTGGCCCATGCCGGTCTGGGCATCCTCGTCATTGGCATCATTGCCGCTTCCACCTGGAAACAGGAGGTCATCACCTCGCTGAAACCCGGCGAGACGGTGAAGATCGCCGGCCTCGAGGTGAAGTTCCTCGGCGAGTTCAGCACCACCGGGCCCAACTATCTGGCCGAACAGGGGCGTTTCCGGGTCATTGAGGAGGGCCGGCCGATCGGCGAGGTGGTTTCGGAGAAGCGCACTTTCGTTGCCCGCCGGGGCATGCCCACGACCGAAGTGGGGCTGATGCACTTCTTCACCGGCGATCTCTACATCGCCATCGGCGATCGTGACAGTCGCGGCCGTGTCGTGCGCATCTATTACGAACCCATGATCTGGCTGCTCTGGCTGGGCGCAGGGCTGATGTTCCTCGGCGGTGCCGTCTCGCTTCTGGATCGCCGCTTCCGCGTGGGCGTACCCACCGCCGCCAGGGGGCGCCGCACGGCGCCGCCAGCTGCGGCCCAGCCGGCGGAGTGAGGACATGACCCCGATGTCGGCCCATTCGGGCAGGCAGGGGGCGAAGGCCTGAGCGTACGAAACGATGGCAGGACGGACAGCACAGGGGAGGCAGGATTCATGAGCCGTGGCATCCGACTGGCAACGTTTCTGGCGCTCATGCTCCTGGTGATGCCCGTAACCGACAGCGGCCGTCAGGCCGGGCTGCCGGCTGCCATTGGCATTGCGCCGGCCTGGGCCGTGGAGCCGGACGAGATGCTGGATGATCCGGAGCTGGAGCGCCGTGCTCGCGAGATTTCGAAAAATCTCCGCTGCCTTGTCTGCCAGAACGAGAATATCGACGAATCCAACGCCGATCTGGCCAGGGACCTGCGCATCCTCCTGCGCGAGCGTCTCAAAGCAGGCGACACCGACGAGGAAGCCGTTCAGTACATTGTCGATCGCTATGGTGAATACGTGCTCCTCAAGCCCCGCTTCGGCCTGCACACGCTGGTGCTCTGGCTGGGCCCGTTCATGGTGTTGGTCGCCGCCCTGGCCGGTGCCGGCTATGCCTACCGCCGCGTCAGGTCTGCCCGTGAGGTGAAGAAGGTGGAAGCTCCCCTCTCCGAGGAGGAAAGGCGCCGCCTGCAGAAGCTCCTGAACGAGGGCTAGTCGCATGTGAAGTATAGACAAGGCATTGAGTTGCAAGGACTTTGCGGATGATTCGATGGCTGTGATGTGATCGCAAGGGTCTGATGGTGTCTCGTCACAGACCCTTGCGATTCACGCGAGCCGGAAAGGTTGTCCTGCTGGCGCCGGACCGTGCCCTGAGCCGGCAGGACGCATTGTCTTTTCTTCACGTTCGACTGTCTCAAGCCAGCAGGACGCATGGTGTTTTCCTGAGGCAGGGCCTGGCCGGCCGGACAGGCCGACCGGGAAACGGGTCTTCATGTTCGAGCAGGACGGCAGGGTTGTGGGTCAGGAATCGGCCGGTGCAGGACAGGCCGGCTTGCGACGGGGCAGGCGGAGGATGGCCTTCAGGCCCGGGGCATTGTCGGCCAGGATCAGCTCGCCGTCGTGCAGGCGGGCGATGGAGGCCACGAGCGACAGCCCCAGGCCGGAGCCGGGACGGGAGCGCGAGGCATCCAGGCGCACGAAGCGGTCCTTCACGTGTTCCGTCTCCTCCGCCGGAATGCCGGGGCCGCGATCGGCCACCACGAGATCCACGTGATTACCGTGATCCTCCACGCGAATGGTGATGTCCGGCGGCTTGTCATCGCGCCGGCCGTATTTCAGGGCATTGTCCAGCAGGTTCACCAGTGCCTGGGCAATGAGCTGGCGATCGCCACGGAAGGGTGCAGTGTCCGGCACCTCCAGATGGAAGCGGCCGCCCTCGTCCTCGATGATGGGCTGATAGAGCTCGGCCACCTCCCGCACCACCTCCGAGACATCCACCTCGGCAAGGCCGCTTGCGCCCTGGCCGGCCTCCGCGCGGGCAATGAAGAGCAGGGCGTTGAAGGTCTTCAGCAGCTGATCGGCGTTCTCGATGGTGGCTTCCAGCGCCTGCCGGTGGCGTTCCGGATCATTGGAGCGAAGGGCATCCTCGGCCTGGGCGCGCAGACGATTGAGAGGCGAGCGCAGATCGTGGGCGATGTTGGAGGAGACCTCCTTCAGCCCGCGCATGAGGCGCTCGATCTCGTCCAGCATGTCGTTGAGTGCGGCCGCCAGCCGGTCCAGCTCGTCGCCGGAGCCTTCCAGGGGCACCCGGTCGGACATGTTGCCGGCGCGGATGGCCCGCACGGTGGCCGTGATCGCGTCGATGCGGCGCAGAAAGTTGCGCGACAGCAGAAGCCCGCCGCCGATGCCCAGAACGGCGGTCAGCCCCAGGGCCCAGAAGAGCGTGTTGCGGATGATCTCGCCGAAGCGCTTCAGCTCCTGGATGTCGCGTCCCACCAGCAGGTGATAGCCGCCCTCCAGCCGCGTGTAGAAGGCGCGGGCACGGTGCTCCGTCAGCCCGCCGGGTGTCTCCACGGCAAAGGCGAATTCGATCCATCCCGGCTTGTTGTTGAGCACGTTGGCCGGCAGGCTCCGGAGGTTCCCGGCCATGCGCTTGCCGACCGGCGTGGCCAGCAGGTAGAGCCCGCCCGTATCCAGCCGCGAACGGTTCTTGATGATGGCCAGCACCCCGGGCGTGCCGTTGAGCGCATACTGTTCGGCAATGCCCTGCACCTCCGCGGCGATGGTCTCGTCGGCCTGTTCGTCCAGCAGCTTCAGTGTCTGCCAGTAGACATAGCCGAGCACCGCCCCCACGGACACGGCGAAGACGAGCAGATAGACCGCCGCCAGCCGGAAGGTGCTGGTACGCAGAAGCCTGATGGTCCAGCGTGCCTTTCTGGGCAAGGTTCCGTATCCGCCTTCAGTCCGCCTTCAGCATGTATCCGGCACCGCGCACCGTGTGCAGCAGCGGCTTGTCGAACTCCTTGTCGATCTTTCCGCGCAGGCGCGAGATGTGCACATCGATGACGTTTGTCTGGGGATCGAAGTGATAGTCCCAGACATTCTCCAGCAGCATGGTGCGGGTGACCACGTTGCCGGCATTGCGCATGAGATATT
>CAZNLW010000070.1:0-11791 GCA_964574205.1 uncultured Rhizobiaceae bacterium
GCTATCCCATCCCGGCCATTCCGAAGTGGATCGAGCCGTGGGAGTGGCTGGGCGACAAGCAGAAGACGAAGAAGTATCCCTTCCACCTGGTCACGCCGCATCCGCGCTGGCGAACACATACCATCTTCCACAACATTCCGTGGCTGCGGGAGACCTACGAGCAGGAGGTGACCATCAACGCCTCCGATGCGAAGCGGCTGGGCATCCGCACCGGTGATGTCGTGGAAGTCTACAACGATCGCGGCCGCATCGTCGTGCCGGCCTACGTGACGGAGCGGGTGATGCCCGGCGTGGCGGTGGTGCACGAGGGCGCCTGGATGGATCTGGACAAGGACGGCGTCGATCGCGCCGGCAACCCGGATTTCCTGACGCTGGACAATCCCTCGCCGGCCGGCGCCTTCGCCTACAACACCATTCTCGTGAACATCCGCAAGACCGACCGCCAGCACCGCCCCGGGTGGGACCGGCTGGCCACGGCCCGTTCCGCTGTTTTCCGCCGTGACGACTGAGGGAATGGGTCGCCCGGACTGCCAGCGGGAAGGAAAGGCAGGAACAGAAGGTTACAGGCGAGAGGAACCATGGCCAAGAAGCTTGACAAGCAGAAGCTCCAGGAGGCCCTGAAGCGCAAGGTGCGCGCCATCTACGAGCCGGTGAAGCCGAAGGTGCAGCTCGGCTTCATCCACAACAACGTGGACTGCATCGGCTGCCGCGCCTGCGAGATGGCCTGCAAGGACAAGAACGGTCTGCCGCCGGGGCCGCGCTTCCGCCGCGTGCAATACATCGAGGGCGGCACGTTCCCCAAGGTGTTCGCCTACAAGGTGAACATGTCCTGCAACCACTGCGCGGAGCCGGCCTGTCTGCCCTCCTGCCCCACGGGTGCCATATGGAAGCGCGAGGACAACGGCGTGGTGGACATCGACTCCACCCTTTGCATCGGCTGCCGCAAGTGCGAGGCCGCATGCCCCTTCGGTGCGCCGCAGTTCATCCCGGAGCTGAACATCGTCGCCAAGTGCAACATGTGCATCGACGAGCTGGAAGCTGGCCGCAAGCCCTATTGCGTCATGGCCTGCATGATGCGGGTGCTGGACATCGGCCCCATCGACGAGATCGACAAGGGCACATACGAGACCACGGCCTATACCGATGCCGACAAGAAGAACATGGTGCGTCAGGTGGTGCACATGGCCGATCCCGACCTCACCAATCCCTCCATCCGCTTCATTGCCCACGAGAAAGGGAAGGTGAAGGGCAAGGAGGCCACGGCCGCGAAGAAGGGCTGATGCGAAGCGCAGACAGATGATGAGCGACCGGGAGGGCGATTCATGGCCGGCAGCGACAGGAGGCACGGAGGCAAGGCATGCAATGACCACCCGCGATCGGTCGAACAGGTCTTTCGCGAGGCAGCCGCCAGCGACCTGAACCTCCTTGCCCGCCTGCATGGACGCGAGCTGTCGATACGGGATGTCGAGGACATCAGGCGGGGCAGCTTTGCCGATCTCTTTGCCCTTCTGCCGGTGAGCGAGGAGGCGGAACAGGCGGTCACGGTGATCGACCAGGGCTGGCAGGTGCTGCCTGAAGACGACGCGCGACTGGTCGACGAACTGGCGGCAGACTATGCCGCCACATATCTCACTTTTCGCCATCGCGTGCCGGTGACCGAGTCCGTGTGTCTGGACGAGGACAACCTGGAGCGCCAGCAGCCCATGCGGGATGTGCGCGCATGGTATCGCCGATTTGGCGTTGCCGCGCCCGACTGGCGCAAGATGCCGGATGACCACGTGGCTTTGCAGCTGGCCTTTGTCGCGCATCTGATGACAGTCTCTGCGCAGTCGGAAACGGGCCAGACAGGGGGCGAAGTCGTCCCGGTGCCCCTGGCAGAGGCTGCGACCTATCTCGATGCGCATCTCCTGCGCTGGATCGATGATTTCGCCCTGGCTGCAGCCAGCCGGTGTGCCACGCCTTTCTATGCGGGCCTGGCCATGTTCACCCGTGCCTGGCTGGTGGCCTTTCGCGAGGCATTGTGCATCTTTGTGCCGGCCGAACCGGCGGCGGAGGGAAAGGCGGAGAACACAGACGGCAGTGTCGCCGGGCATGGCAGGCGCCAGCCGGCATGACCCATGCGACAGCGTGCACGCTGGGCGAGTGGCGGCATGCATGATAGAATTCACCAACTGATGCCTGTATTGGCGGCCTTATCGCCCGCGGGACTGGGACCATGCAGGCCATCCGGCGACAGATTGCGCGGCACCTGAGCGCACGGTTGCTGCTGCGCCTGGGAGGCTTGCTGGTTGTGACCACGGCCGTCTTTCTCGTGGCCTTCTTCTGGCTCTATCATGCCCAGCTGCGGCAGGAGCGCGCCTTTGCCTCGCGCCAGGTCTCGCTGCTGTTCGAGGCGGCGCTGGAGAACGCCATGATCAAGCGGGATCTCGCCGGCCTGCGTGCCATCCTGCGTCGCCTGGGGCGCCAGCCCGACGTGCATGCGGTCATGCTCACCAATCCGCATGGAGAGGTGCGCTTTGCTTCCCATGCCCGCCTGCTGCGCCGTCACAGTCTGGTGCGTCGTGAACTGGCCGCATGTGGAGCGAGCTGTGATGGCACGTGGCCACCGCGGGAATCCTATGCCCGGCTGTTCGAGGATCCCCTGCGCGGGCCGGTGTTGCGCACGGTGAAACCCATCTTCAACCGGCCTGTCTGCACCCCCTGCCATGGTCCCGTGGCGGACCATCCGGTCAACGGCGTGCTGATTGCCGATTTCGATGCCCGCAGCATTCGCCAGCAGGCTTTTCTGGGGGCGGCCGGCATGGCGGGCGCAGGCGCCTTGGTCACGGCGCTGGTGCTGATCGCGGCCTGGCGTTTCGTGCATGCGGATGTACTTGCGCCCGTGCATCGCCTGGCCGTGGCGGCCGAGCGGCTGGCGCAGGGAGACCTGAAGGCGCGCGTGCCGGTCACCGGCGAGGACGAGCTGGGGCGCCTCGCGGCCGCCTTCAACCGCATGGCCGAGCGGCTGGAGCAACTGGTGGGGCAGTTGAGGGCCCATGATGCCTACCTTCAGGCTCTCATCGACGCGGTGCCAGACGGCATCCGCGTCATCGGCCCGGATTACCGCATTCGCCTGGCCAATCGTGCCTATCGGGAGCAGATTGCTGGCATCCATGGCCATGCATCGGCGGAAGGCACGACAAACGGGGGAGAAAGGGGTTCTGCCCTGCCGGATCCGGTGGGGCAGCTCTGCCATGTTTCCGCGCACGGACGCGAGGAGCCTTGCCCCCATGCCCTTGTTACCTGCCCTCTGGAAGCCTTGAAGGATGGGCAGCACCCACCCCTGCGTCTGATGCATGCTCACGTCCGCATCGACGGGCGCAAGTTTCCGGTGGAGATCGTGGCTGCGCCCCTGCGCGAGCCCGATGGCGGCATTGCGGTTGTGGAGGCCATTCGCGATCTTTCGCGTGAGCTGGACATTACCCAGGAGCAGCGCCTGGCCGAACTGGGCCAGCTGGCCACCGGCGTGGCACACGAAATTCACAATCCGCTGGCGTCCGTGCGCCTGGGACTGCAGGCCCTGCAGCGCGCGCTGGAACAGGGGCGGCCCGTAACGGAGCTGCGCACCTATCTGGAAAAGGTGGATGCCGCCGTGGATCAGTGCATCGACGTGACCGGTCGCATGCTCCGCCTGTCCCTTCCTCCTTCCGACAGGCCGGAACTGGTGGACCTGGCGGAAGTGGCCCGTGACACGGTGGCGCTTCTGCGTTTCGAGGCAGAACGGCAAGGTGTGGAAATGGTCATCGATGCTCCTGAGCCTGTGCGCATCATCGGTCGCGAGAGCGAGATGCGCATGCTGCTGCTCAACCTGGTGCAGAACGCCTTTCATGCCATGCCGGAAGGCGGCACCCTGAAGGTGGCGGTCCGCCAGCATCCCGGGGCGGCCGAGGCGGAGCTTGAGGTGACCGATACCGGCGTGGGCATGGACGAGGAGGTGCGCCGCCACATCTTCGAGCCCTTCTTCTCTCGTCGTGCCGATGGCCAGCGGGGCACGGGGCTGGGACTCACCATCTGCCGCGGCATTGTTCAGCGCCATGAGGGCACCATCGAGGTGGCCAGCATTCCCGGCGAGGGCACCACCTTTGTCATCCGTCTGCCCCTGGCCGAGCGGCACCTTTGCCGGCCTGCGCCACCTCCGCCGTCTGCCTCCGGTCCTGAGGCCCCGCGGACGCCGCTGCAACCGGCCAGAACATCCGGGGCCGCGCGGTCTCGCAGGATCACGGAGGAAGCAGAATGAGCGTCGCTTCAGCCCGCAATACCATGGGGGCGGCCTCCCCTTCGGGCGCCACCGCATCGTCGGCTGCCCGCCTCTCCCGCCGCGCGCGCCTGCTGGTGATCGACGACGACACCCTTTTCAACGAGCTTGTCACCCGCGAGCTCACCGCCCAGGGGCACGAGGTGGCGGCCGTCTCCAGCTGGGAACAGGCGCAGGCGTGGCTGAAGGAGAACGAGCCGGATCTCGTGTTGCTCGATCTGCGTCTGCCCGATGCCGACGGCATGGAGGTGCTGACCCGGCTGGTGACGCAGTGCCCGGTGATCGTGCTCACGGCTTACGGATCCGTGCGTTCTGCGGTGGAGGCCATGCGCCAGGGGGCGGCGGAATACCTCATGAAGCCGGTCAACCTGGACGAGCTGGAGCTGGCCATTATCCGCACGCTGGGCCATGCCCAGCTGGCGGAGCGGTTGGCCCTGGTGCGCTCGGCGGAACGCCGTCGCCGTCGCACGTTCATGGTCGGCCGTTCGGAAGCCCTGCGCCGGGTTTCGGAAATGATCGAGGCCGTGGCGGCAGAGAACGTCACCGTGCTCATCACGGGCGAATCCGGCACCGGCAAGGAGCTGGCCGCACGCGAGATCCACGAGCGTTCGCCCCGTGCGGAAGGTGATTTCGTGACTCTCGACTGCTGCACGCTGCAGGAGAATCTCTTCGAATCCGAGTTGTTCGGCCACGAGAAGGGCGCCTTCACGGGGGCCGATCAGCGCAAGAAGGGGCTCATCGAGGGCGCGCGCGGCGGCACGCTCTTTCTGGACGAGATCGGCGAGATCGGCCCGGCCATCCAGGCCAAGCTGCTGCGCGTTCTGGAGACCGGCGAGTTCCGCCGTCTCGGTGGCACCCGGGTGCTGCGCACCGATGCCCGCATCATCTGCGCCACCAACCGTGACTTGATGGCCATGGCCGAGGCCGGCGCGTTCCGTGCCGATCTCTATTATCGGCTGTCCACTTTCATCATTGAGCTGCCCCCCTTGCGCGCTCGCAAGGAGGACATCCCGGACCTGGTCCGCCATTTCCTCTCGAATCATGACTTTTCCCGCCGCGTAACCAAGGAGATCACGCCCGAGGCGCTGGATCTGCTCATGCGCTACGACTGGCCGGGCAACATCCGCGAACTGCGCAATGTCATCGAGCGCGCCATCATTCTTTCCGGTGACGAGCCGATGCTCAAGCCGGCGCATTTCGTGCTCGGTGGGGGGAAGAGCGCCACGCCCGGGACCGCGAACGCGCTGTCCCTGGCATTCGACCATCCGCCCACCCTGGAAGAACTGAAGGAATGCTACTTTCGCTTGGCCTATCGGGAGCTGGGAGGCAACCGTGCCGCTCTCGCCCGCCGCCTGGGCATCTCCGAGCGCAATGTCTATCGCCTTCTGCGCCGCTACGGTCTTGCCGGCCATCGGGAGAAAGGATAGCTGGCCGCATGTGAAGTATAGACAAGGTATTGAGTTGAAAGAATTTTGCGGATGACTGGATGACTGTGAATCGCAAGGTTCTGGCGATACATCGTCAGAACCTTGCGATTCACTTGAGCCGGAAATGCTGTCCTGCTGGCGCCGAGCCGTGCGCTGAGCCAGCAGGACGCATTGTCTTTTCTTCACGTTCGACCAGCTGGCCAGAGGACAGTCGAGCCCTCTCGGGCAGGGCTCAGGCAAGACCGGCCGCTTTCAGCAGCGTGTCGGCCAGGCCGCCAGCGAAGACGAACAGGCCCAGGTCGCGATTGGCGCGGAACAGCTGCAGGCAGCGTTGCGGATCGTGAATGTCCAGACGCACGAGTTGCCAGGCCGCATGCCCGGCCGCGGCCGCCACGCCCAGAAACCACGGCCAGCCCGCGCCGGCCAGCCCGCCCGCCAGCGCCAGCAAGGCGATGCTGCCGATGAAGAATCCCGCCAGCCACACCGGCGTGCGCTCACCCAGCCTCAGGGCCGTGGACTTCACCCCGGCCATCAGGTCGTCCTCGCGATCCTGATGGGCATAGATGGTATCATAGGCCAGCGTCCACAGGATGCCCGCGCCATAGAGCGCCAGCGCCGGTGCTTCCAGCGTGCTTCGCACCGCTGCCCAGCCGAGGAGGGCTCCCCAGTTGAAGGCCAGGCCGAGAAACACCTGTGGCCAGTAGGTATAGCGCTTCATGTGGGGATAGACGAGCACCAGTCCCAGCGAGGCGACGCCGAGCCCGATGGCCATGCCGTTGAGCTGCAGCAGCACCCCGAGACCGATCAGCGCCAGCACCAGGAGAAAGCCCCAGGCCTGGCGCACGCTCACCTGCCCCGAGGGCAGGGGGCGCGAGCGCGTGCGGGCGACCTTTGCGTCGATGTCGCGGTCCACGATGTCGTTGTAGACACACCCGGCGCCGCGCATGACGATGGCGCCCACGAGAAACAGGGCCATCACCTTCAGATCCGGCAGACCGCCCCCCACCATGACCTGCGCCAGCACGATGGCCCACCACCCCGGCAGCAGCAGCAGCCACCAGCCCACCGGCCGCTCCAGCCGCATCAGCCGCGCAAAGGGCCGCCACCTGACGGGCAGCCAGCGCTCCGTCCAGTGATCCGGCAGCGCATCGGCCACCCGGCTGGCTGCGCCTGTGTCCCCGGTCGCAAGGCTTTTCTCGGCGGTCTTCTCGCGCGGTGCCAGCGTGGGCCCGCCATGTGCCTGTGTGCCCCCTTGAGTCATGGTTGTGCATCCATCCTGAGCGCCGGAAAGGTGAAACGGCCAGCTTGTGCATGGACAGGATCCCCTGCGAGAATGCATGCAATCGGCATTGATGCAAGAGGACAACAGGGCGCAAGGCACCATGTTCGGCATCCCGCACGACAAGGCACGCATGATCACGCCGGAAGAGGCCCTGCCCGGCCGGCGCGAGCCCATTCCCACTGCCACGCACCATTACGTGAATGGCCATCCCTTGAAAGGTCCCTATCCGGAGGGGGCCGAACAGGCCTTCTTCGGCATGGGCTGCTTCTGGGGGGCGGAGCGCCGCTTCTGGCAGATGCCGGGCGTGTGGGTCACCGCCGTGGGTTACATGGCGGGCTATACGCCCAATCCCACCTACCGGGAAGTCTGCTCCGGCCGCACCGGCCATGCCGAGGCGGTCATGGTGGTCTATCGGCCGCAGGAGGTTTCCTTCGCCGACCTGCTCGCCACCTTCTGGGAAGGCCACGATCCCACTCAGGGCATGCGCCAGGGCAACGATGTGGGCACGCAGTATCGCTCCGGCCTCTGGTGCACCACCGCCCGCCAGCTGGAGCTGGCGGAACGCTCGCGCGCCCTCTATCAGGAAGCCCTGCGCGAGGCCGGCATCGCCCGGTCGATCACCACGGAGATCGGCCCGGCGCCGGCGTTCTACTTCGCCGAGGCGGATCATCAGCAGTATCTGGCCAGGAACCCCGGCGGCTACTGCGGCCTGGGCGGCACCGGCGTAGCCTTTCCGCGGGAGCGGCTGTGAGAGGGGTCACCTGTCCTCGTCCGCGCACCAGCGGGCGAGGCGGGCAAGAAAGGCATCGCAGGCAGCGAGCTGCGACAGTTCGACGTATTCGTCCGGCCGGTGAGCCTGGGCGATGTGCCCGGGGCCGCAGATCACCGCCGGCATGCCGGCGGCGGCGAACAGGCCGGCTTCCGTGCCGAAGGAGACCCGCCCGCAGGCATTGGAGCCAACAAGGCGCATGGCCAGTCGCGCCGGCAGGCTGTCATCGGCCGGATCCAGCCCCGGCACCGCGTTCGTCACCACGGTCACCACGCCTGCCTCAGCATCCTCTGCCTTCATGCGTGGCGTGATCTCCCTGGTCACGAATGCATCCAGTCGTGCCGGAATGCTCCGCGGATCGGTGCCGGGCATCAGCCGGGCCTCCCACTCGATCACGCAATGGCGCGGAATGATGTTGCGGGCCGTGCCCCCTTCCACCCGGCCGATGCTGATGGTCGTCCATGGCGGATCGAAGCCGCTTTCCGGCTGGGGTCTGTCCCGTTCCTCGGCAGCCATGCGGGCGATCTCGCCGATGATCTCGCCGGCATACATGGCCGCGTTCACGCCGAGATGCGGACAGCTGGAATGGGCCTCCCGTCCCGTGACCGTTGTGGTCAGCGCAATGATGCCCTTGTGCGCGGTCACCACCTCCATGCCCGTGGGCTCGCCCACGAAGACGCCGGCCACCGGCGGCAGGTTCTCCCGCATCCACTGGATCATCGGGCGCACGCCGGTGCAGCCCACCTCCTCGTCGCAGGAAAAGGCCAGGATCACCGGCCGCTTCAGGTCCATGGCCACGAGCTGCGGCACCAGCGCCAGGGCGGAGGCGAGAAAGCCCTTCATGTCCGCCGTGCCGCGGCCGTAGGCCCTTCCTTCCGATGCCTCCACCCGCAGCGTGAAGGGATCGGAGGACCACGCCTGGTCGTCCACCGGCACGACGTCCGTATGCCCGGAAAGCACGATGCCGCCGTCTTTTTCCGGCCCGATCACGGCCAGCAGGTTGGCCTTGTCCGGCCCGAACATGATGCGCCGGGCAGACACACCATGGGTGGCCAGCCACTCTTCCACGAAGGCGATGAGATCGAGGTTGGAGTTGCGGCTGGTGGTGTCGAAGGCCACCAGGCGGGCCAGCATGTCGAGCGTGCGGTCGGGCCGGGTCATCCTGTTCTTCCGTTCTCGCTTCGGCCGGGGCGGTGATGCCGCGGCCACATGTGCCGCGACCTTTCGGCCGGCGGGGGTTCCCAAGCGCGCCGCCACGGGCTAAATCCGGCGGCGGGAAGCCTGAACATCCGGCACGGAACGGCAGCGGCCGTCAAGAGTCAAGGCAGAGGGATTTTCCGATCATGGACGCACGCAGGGGCTTCGACATTCGCCAGTATATCCGCTCCATACCCGACTATCCGAAGCCGGGCATCATCTTTCGCGACATCACCACGCTGCTCGCCTCCGCTCATGGCCTGCGCGCGGCGGTGGACGAGCTCGTCTGGCCCTTTCTTGATGAGGACATCGACTATGTCATCGGCATCGAGGCCCGCGGCTTCATTCTCGGCGGCGCCGTGGCCCACGAGCTGGGCAAGGGGTTCGTGCCCATCCGCAAGAAGGGCAAGCTGCCCTGGAAGGTGATCGGCAAGGACTACGAGCTGGAATACGGCATGGACCGCATCGAGGTGCATGCGGATGCCATCCGGAAAGGTGACAAGGTGCTCCTGGTCGATGATCTCATTGCCACCGGCGGCACGGCCAATGCGGCCATCGATCTCATTCGCGAATCCGGCGGCGAGCTGGTGGCGGCGGCCTTCGTCATCGACCTGCCAGACCTGGGTGGTGCCGAGCGGCTGCGACAGAAAGGCGTGAAGGTGCACACCCTTGTCGAGTTCGAGGGCGAGTGACCACGGTGGCGAAGGCACAGGCGGCCGGACCGGTTCCGGCCGTTTTCGTGCATGGTCCGGGTCGGGCGGGAAGACACGGGAACACGGGGCGATGCCTGTGACGGAAGTTTGAGGAGACAGGCGGCGCCAGGCCTCTTTTCCTCTGTCGCGTGGTGGTGTAAGAGCACCGGCAATTTGGGCCGAGCCAGCAGGGCAGCGAGCAGTCATGCCGAAGAGAACCGATATCGAATCCATCCTCATCATCGGTGCCGGCCCCATCATCATCGGCCAGGCGTGCGAATTCGACTACTCCGGCACCCAGGCGGTCAAGGCGTTGAAGGAGGAGGGCTACCGTGTCATCCTCGTCAATTCCAACCCGGCCACCATCATGACCGATCCCCAGCTGGCGGATGCCACCTACATCGAGCCCATCACACCGGAGGTGGTGGAACGCATCATCGAGAAGGAGCGCCCCGACGCCCTGCTGCCCACCATGGGCGGGCAGACGGCCCTGAACACCGCGCTGACGCTGGAGCGCACGGGCGTGCTTGCCCGATACGGTGTGGAGATGATCGGCGCCCGCGCCGATGTCATCGACAAGGCGGAGGATCGCGAGCTCTTCCGCAAGGCCATGGAGAAGATCGGCCTTGATCTGCCGCGCTCCGCCTTTGTCAACACCTCCGAACTCAAGCGCCGCTTCCGCAAGGAATACGAGGCGCTCGTGGCCGAGATCGAGAGGACCTGGCCCGAGGGGCCGGAGCGTGAGCGTGCCTTGCGAGAATTCGAGTCCGAATGGCTGGAGAAGGAGTGGATCCGCCGCGAGGAGCATCGCCTTGAGGCCATGCGCCAGACCTTTGCCGCCTTCCAGGTGACGGGGCTGCCTGCCATCGTGCGCCCCTCGTTCACCCTCGGCGGCACCGGTGGGGGCATCGCCTACACCCTGGACGAGCTCTACAACCTCGTCCTGCAAGGGATCGAGGCTTCGCCCACTTCGGAGGTGCTCATCGAGGAATCGATCCTCGGGTGGAAGGAATACGAGATGGAGGTCGTCCGTGATCGTGACGACAACTGCATCATCGTCTGCTCCATCGAGAACTTCGATCCCATGGGTGTGCATACGGGCGATTCCATCACCGTCGCCCCTGCCCTGACACTCACCGACAAGGAATACCAGCGCATGCGCCGTGCCGCCATTGCGGTGCTGCGCGAGATCGGGGTGGAGACCGGCGGCTCCAACGTGCAGTTTGCCATCAACCCGAAGGACGGGCGCATGGTGGTCATAGAGATGAACCCGCGCGTCTCCCGTTCCTCCGCCCTGGCCTCCAAGGCCACGGGCTTTCCCATTGCCCGCGTGGCCGCCAAGCTCGCCATCGGCTACACCCTGGATGAGCTGGAGAACGACATCACGAAAGGGGCCACGCCGGCTTCCTTCGAGCCCGCGATCGACTATGTGGTGACCAAGATCCCGCGTTTCGCCTTCGAGAAGTTTCCGGGTGCGGAACCGGTGCTCACCACCTCCATGAAGTCGGTGGGCGAGGTCATGGCCATCGGTCGCACCTTCCACGAAAGCCTGCAGAAGGCCCTGCGCGGGCTGGAAACGGGGCTGACGGGGCTGGACGAAGTGGAAATTCCCGGCATTGGCGAGGGCGACGACAAGAATGCCATCCGCGCGGCATTGGCGCAGGCCACGCCGGACCGCATTCTCAGGGTTGCCCAGGCCCTGCGCCATGGGGCCACGGTGGAGGAGATCCACCGTTTCTGCCACTATGATCCCTGGTTCATCGAGCGCCTCCGCGAGATCGTGGAGGCGGAGGAACGCGTGAAGGCCCACGGCCTGCCTCGGGATGCGGAGAACATGCGCTGGCTGAAGGCCATGGGCTTTTCCGACGCGCGCCTGGCGAAGCTGGCCGGACTTTCGGAAGAGGAAGTTCGGGCCCATCGCTGGAATCTGGGCGTGCGCCCCGTCTACAAGCGCATCGACACCTGTGCGGCCGAGTTCGCCTCGCCCACGGCCTACATGTATTCCACCTACGAGACGGGGCTGCCGGGCATCACCGACGGCTGCGAGGCGCAGGTCTCGGACCGGCGCAAGGTGGTGATCCTCGGCGGCGGCCCCAACCGTATCGGCCAGGGCATCGAATTCGACTACTG
>CAZNLW010000071.1:0-11639 GCA_964574205.1 uncultured Rhizobiaceae bacterium
GTCGAGCGTTGTGGAGATGCATTCGGAATTTTTTCCGGATGGGGGGTCAGGAGAGGCCCAGCCACCAGGCAGCAAGGCCGAGGAAGGCAAAGAAGCCGACCACATCCGTGACCGTGGTGACGAAGATGGAGGAGGCCACGGCAGGGTCGATGCCCAGGCGGTCCAGGGCAATGGGGACGAGGATGCCGGCGAGCGCGGCCGAGATCATGTTCACCACCATGGCCATGGCGATGATCAGGCCGAGATCGTCCATGCCGAACCACCACCAGGCAAAGACGCCCATGATGATCGCGAACAGCAGGCCGTTGAGCAGCCCCACCGCCAGTTCACGGCCGATCACCCGCCACATGTTGGCGCGGCCCAGCTCGCGGGTGGCCAGGGCGCGCACGGCCACGGTCATGGTCTGGGTGCCCGCATTGCCGCCCATGGAGGCAACGATGGGCATGAGCACGGCCAGGGCCACCATCTGCTGAATGGTGGCATCGAACCAGGAAATGACCCAGGAAGCCAGCACGGCCGTGCCCAGGTTCACCAGCAGCCAGACAAAACGCGAGCGGGTGGTCTCCCATACGGAGCTGGTGATCTCCTCGTCGCGCACACCGGCGAGGCTGAGCATGTCCTCCTCGGCCTCTTCCTCGATGATGTCCACGATGTCGTCGATGGACAGCGAGCCCACGAGACGGCCGGATTCGTCCACCACGGGCGCGGAGACCAGGTTGTAATGCTCGAACTGGCGGGCGACATCCTCGATGTCGTCGGTGACGCGGAAGACGGCATCGGGGCGCTCCATGATCTCCGTGATCGCCCTCTCGCGCGGGGTGCGCAGCAGACGGCCGGTGCTCACCGTACCCCGCACGTGAAAGCGCGGGTCCACCACGTAGATCTCGAAGAACTCGTCCGGCAGATCCTCCTCGGTGCGCAGGAAGTCGATCACCTCGCCCACGGTCCAGTGCTCCGGGACCGCCACGAACTCCGTCTGCATGTGGCGGCCGGCGGTATCCTCGCCGTATTCCAGCGCGCGCTCCACCACCACGCGCTCGGCGCGAGGCACGCGGGCGAGGATCTCCTTCTTCTCTTCCTCGTCCAGGTCCTCCAGCAGCCAGGCGGCATCGTCCGTGTCCAGCTTGCGCACGGCGCGGGCGATGACGCGCGTGGGCAGGGCCTCGATGAGCTCGTCGCGAACCGTTTCGTCCAGCTCGGTGAGCGCCTCCACGTTGAAGGCGCGATCCAGCATGTCGATGAGGCGGATGCGATGATCGTGGGGCAGAAGCTCGATGACATCGGCGAGATCCGCTTCATGCAGGTCGCGCACCAGATGGCGCAGCTCCCGGATGTCGCCGCGGTCGATGGCACGCTCCACGGCCGCGAGGAACTCGGCGGAAATGGTGCCGTCCTCGTCGCGCAAGGGCAGGGAGGGCTGGGCCGCAGGCTCGGTCATGGGCGTCTCGATGCTTCGGTTCCTTCCGCCGGCGGGACATCATCATGAGCGCCAGGAGCGACCCGTGCCTGTTTCCGGTCGGTCCCGGCCGTCCGGATGCGGACGCTGTGATCATGGTCCTGTCCGGCGGCCCGGACCGGCCGCGGACAGCCTCATCGTTTCAAGCAAGCGACAAAAAAGGACAGCGACCGTAGCGCTGTCCCCTTCCGTCGAAATCGCGAATGGTGCAATGCCCTTTCGCGAAAGTTTCTAATGGTGCGGCCGAGAAGACTCGAACTTCCACGGGGTATTGCCCCACAGCGACCTCAACGCTGCGCGTCTACCAATTCCGCCACGGCCGCACGCGATCGACAGATGCATCAATGGGCTCAACTTCAATGGCGCCATTGATGTAATCGGCGCGCTGGTGTTTATCAAGATCCGCAACGAAAATCAAGCGGCCGAGGGCAGTCCGATGCCGGCATGGCAGGCAGGCAACACCGGAAAGGAGAGCAGGCGTGGCGGTCGCCGCACGCGGGCGGCACTGGCTTCCTCCCTTGCGTGTCTTTACCGTGATGTGCCCGTGCTGTGGCGACATTTGCCGGGCCTTGCCGACTATCCGGCGACGGTGGCGCGCATGCGGGCACAGGCCGAGGCGCTGGCTGCCGGACAGGCCGGCGAGGAAGTCTGGCTGCTGGAGCATCCGCCGCTGTATACGGCCGGCACCAGCGCGAAGCCTGACGATCTGCTCAATCCGTTGCGGCTGCCGGTATTCGCGAGCGAGCGCGGTGGGCAGTACACCTATCACGGGCCGGGCCAGCGGGTGGTCTATCTCATGCTGGACCTGAAGGCGCGGGGGCGGGATGTGCGGGCGTTCGTCGCGGCCCTGGAGCAGTGGATCATCGAAGCCCTGGGGGATCTCGGCGTGCCGGCCTTTCGGGTGGAAGACCGGGTCGGGGTATGGGTGCACCGGCGGGTGCCCGGGGGCGGTCTTGAAGAAGCCAAGATCGCGGCCATCGGCGTGCGTGTCTCCCGCTGGGTGACGCGACACGGCGTGGCCATCAACGTGTGTCCGGATCTCTCTCATTACGCAGGAATCGTGCCCTGCGGCATTCGCGAGCATGGGGTCACCTCGCTGGCCGGTCTGGGTAGTGCGGCCGGCATGGCCGATCTGGATGCGGCCCTGGCGCGGCATTTCTCGCGGATCTTCGGCCCCGTGCGACAGGCCGGAAACGGCGGGGGATGAAGCCGCCGGTTTGGCCTTTTCAGCCGCGCTGCATGCTGCTATGACCCCCTGCGGACGGGAACGGATCCTCTGGTCATTCCGGTCTGCCGCAGGCAGGCCGTTCCGGTTGAAGAAAGCGAATGTCATGAGCACGCTGAAACTGGCCGTTGCCGGTGCCGCCGGGCGCATGGGGCGGGCCATCACCAAGGTGATCCTGGAGACAGAGGGCGTGGAACTGGCCGGCGGCCTGGAACCTGCCGGATCGTCCGTGATCGGTCAGGACATGGGTGCCCTGGCGGGCGTGGGCGAGGTCGGAATCACGGTCAGCGACGATCCGCTCTCCCTGCTGGCCCGGGTGGACGGCGTGATCGATTTCACCACGCCCGAGACCTCGGTGCATCTGGCCGAGCTGGCAGCGCAGGCGCGCATCATCGATGTCGTGGGCACCACCGGCTTTTCTCCCGATCAGGAGCAGGCCTTTGCAGCGGCCGGACGACATGCCCGCATCGTCAAGGCCGGAAACATGAGCCTGGGCGTGAACCTGCTGGTGGCGCTCACCCGCAAGGTGGCGTCCATTCTCGGCGAAACCTTCGACATCGAAATCGTGGAGATGCATCATCGCCACAAGGTGGACGCGCCTTCCGGCACGGCGCTCATGCTGGGGCGGGCAGCGGCCGAGGGAAGGCATGCGAATCTGGAAGACAAGGCCATCTGGTGCCGGCAGGGACACACGGGGCCGCGGCCGGAGGGGGCCATCGGCTTTGCCACCTTGCGCGGGGGCTCGGTGGTGGGCGATCACGAGGTGATCTTCGCCGGGCCGGACGAGCGCATCCGCCTGGTGCACAACGCCCAGTCTCGCGAGATCTTCGCCCGCGGTGCGGTGCGCGCGGCCCTCTGGGCTGCAGACCAGGCACCGGGGCTCTACGACATGGCGGATGTTCTGGGCCTGAAAGACCTGTGAGCGGCCGCTGCGGCCGGCAGGACGGAGAGATCATGCAGACCTTTGCGCTTGGGGGTCGAGGGGAATGACACGCACGCTGGTACTGGTCCGGCACGGCCAGAGCGAGTGGAACGAGAAGAACCTGTTCACCGGCTGGGCGGACGTGGAGCTCACGGACAAGGGCATCGAGGAGGCCCACAAGGCGGCCCGGTTGCTCAAGGAAAAGGGAATCCGGTTCGACGAGGCCTTCACCTCCGATCTCAAGCGGGCCCAGCACACCCTGGACATCATTCTCGAGGATCTGGGGCAGACGGATATTCCCGTCACCCGCGATGCCGCCATCAACGAGCGTGACTATGGCCATCTCGTCGGCATGAACAAGGACGAGGCCCGGCGCAAGTGGGGCGAGGAGCAGGTGCATATCTGGCGCCGTTCCTATGACGTGCGTCCGCCGGGCGGCGAAAGCCTCAAGGACACGGCGGAACGGGCCGTGCCCTACTTTCGCGATCACATCCTGCCCAGGGTGCTGGATGGCGAGGACGTGCTGGTCTCCGCCCACGGCAACAGCCTGCGGGCCATCATCATGTGGCTGGAAGGGCTTTCGCCGGAAGAGGTGCTCAAGCTGGAACTGGCCACCGGCGTGCCCGTCGTCTATCACTTCAACGCGGATGGCACCATCGCCGGCAAGGAGGTCCTGGGCGCCGGCGACGGTGGCAATGGCTGGAAGACAACCTTCCCCGAGAAGAAACAGGATGGCTGAAGGCAGAGGGTGGCCGCAGGCCGGTGCGTGCCGTCCGGTCAGGCCCTGACCACATTGTCGTGCTGCCCGGGATAGCGACCGCGGGTGTCCACGACGAGGGACGCATGCTCGAGGATCATGTCGTAATCGAAGGCATCGTGATCCGTGGCCAGCAGCACGCAGTCATACCGGCCCAGTGTCTCGGGCGAGAGCGGCACGCTCTTCTTGTCGAAGTGGGCCCGGCGCAAGCGCGGGAAGACGGGCACGTGGGGATCGCTGTAGTCCACCTCCGCACCCAGGTCCATCAGCTTCTCCATGAGCACCACGGCCGGGGATTCGCGCATGTCGTCCACGTTCTTCTTGTAGGCAATGCCGAGGATGAGGATGCGGCTTCCCTTCACGGCGCGGCCGCGTTCGTTGAGCGCCAGCACGACCTTGGAAATGACGAAATCCGGCATGGCGGAATTGATCTCGCCGGCGAGCTCGATGAAACGGGTGTGCACACCGTATTCCCGTGCCTTCCAGGTCAGGTAGAAGGGATCGATGGGAATGCAGTGCCCCCCCAGGCCCGGGCCCGGCCAGTAGGGCACGAAACCGAAGGGCTTGGTGGCGGCAGCACGAATGATCTCGTGAATGTCCAGGCCCATGCGGTCGGCGACAATCTTCATCTCGTTGACGAGACCGATGTTCACCGCGCGGTGGATGTTCTCCAGCAGCTTGGTGAGCTCCGCGGCGCGTGTGGAGCTCACAGGCACGGTCTTCACCACGATCTGCTCGTAGAGCGCGATACCCACCTCCAGACAGGCCTTGGTGATGCCGCCCACCACCTTCGGAATGTCGCGGGTGCCGAATTTCGGGTTGCCCGGATCCTCCCGTTCCGGTGAATAGACGATGAAGATGTCCTCGCCGGCCCTCAGCCCCCTTTCCTCGATGGGCGGACGGATCACTTCCTCGGTGGTGCCGGGCCAGGTGGTGCTCTCCAGCGAGATGATCTGACCCTGCCGGATGTGGGGCAGGAGGGCGTTCAATGTGCCCATGACGAAGGACAGGTCCGGTTCGCGATGCACGTCCAGGGGCGTGGGGACGCAAAGCACAAGGGCATCACACTGGCCGGCACGGGAAAAGTCGTCCGTCGCCTCGAGCCGGCCGGCCTTGCGGGCGGCTGCCACACGTTCGCCAGCAATGTGGCGGATGTAGCTCCTGCCGGCATTGAGGCGCTGCACCTTGTCCGGATCGATGTCGAAACCGATGACGGAAAAGCCGGTTTCGGCATAGGCGAGGGCCAGCGGCAGCCCCACGTAGCCCATGCCGGCGATGCCGATGACGGCCTGGCGGCCCTTCAGGCGGGCCAGAAGCCTTTCCTTGATGGACATGGAGGTCCCCTGTCTTGCCGCAAAGGTGAGAAACGGCCGGCTCAGGGCCATGCCGGCCTTCCTGGTTTCCGTGTCGTGACCGGGGCCGGAATAGGCCATTGCCCGGGGATTGGCAAGGCGGCAGGAGCCGGAACCGGACGGGGCTGTGTCGTCAGCGCGCGAGCACGAGGCCCAGCAGGATGGCATTGAGCAGCAGGGATGCCACGGCCAGCCCCTTCCAGAATTTCTCCGGATCCCGCTCCAGCAGGGGGGCGTCGGTCTGTTCGGCGAATCGGGGATTGGGACGGGTGAGGTCGCGCAGGAATTCGCTCATGAGCTGATAGCGGCGGGCCGGTTCCCGGGCCACGGCCTTCTCCAGCGCCTTGTCCACCCAGACGGGAATGTTCCGGTTGTGGCGGCGGGCCGGGACATAGCGGGCGCGACGGGCCTGGCGGACGTTTTCCAGCGGGCGGCCGTAGGGCAGGCGACCGGTGAGCATCTCGTAGACGATGACACCAAGGGAATAGATATCCTGGCGCTTGTCGGCACGGGCACCCTCCAGGAGCTCCGGCGCGGTGTAGCCGGCGGTGCCCAGTGGCCCCCTGTCTTCCATCGGCAGCGGGATCTCGTCCAGAGAGGCCACGTGGGCCGAGCCGAAGTCGATGATCTTCACCGTGCCGTCGGCATCGATGCGGATGTTCTCCGGCTTGAGATCCTGGTGAATGATCTCGCGGCGATGAAAGGCGCGCAGGCCCTTGACGATCTGTTCGGCGATGTCGCGCACCCTTGGCAGGTCGGCCTTCGGATTGTCGTCCATCCACTGGCGCAGGGTCTGGCCCTCGATCCATTCCATGCAGAAGTAGAGAAAGCGCCGGGGCGTGCGGCGCTGGATGACACGGGCCACATGGGGACTCGCGATCATGCGGCCGATCCATTCCTCGCGCATGAAGTGCTCGATGTAGGCGGGATCGTCGGCATAGTTCGGCGAGGGACACTTGAGCACGACCTTCTCCCCGGTTTCCGTGTCCTCGGCAAGGTAGACATGGGAGCGGGCTGAGGCATGGATCTCGCGGATGATGCGCAGGCCGTCCATCTTCTGGCCGGGTTCCAGCGGTGGCGGAAAGGGCAGGCTGGCCAGGCGCTTCAGCCAGGCCTTCTCGTCCGGCTGGCCGGGATCGACGATGCGCACGAGCTGGCAGGTGACATTGTCGTCCGATCCGGCGGCGAGTGCCGCCTCGCAGACGGCGCGGGCAGCGGCATCGAGGTCGTCCTCGTGTCCGCGGATGATGCGCACGATCTCGGCGTCCTTGAGCACGTCGTGCACACCGTCGGTGGTGAAAACGAGAATGTCGCCGGCCTCTACCGGCACTTCACGGTGATCGACGCGGGCCTGCACGTCGATGCCGAGGGCCCGGGAGAGGTAATCCGGCTTGTCGCCGATGTGCACGCGGTGGGCACGGGTCAGCGGACGCAACTCGTCACCATGCAGGAGGGCCAGGCGCGAATCGCCAATGTGAAAGACATGCAGGATGCCGCCCTTCAGCACCGCCCCGGTGAAGGTGGTGACCAGACCGTGACCGGTGCTGCCCTGCGACTGGCTGTAGAGCCAGCGGTTGACGGAAGTGAGCACACGGGAGACGGAGGTTTCCACCGACCAGCTCTCGTGGGTGGCGTAGTAATCCTCCAGGAAGCTCTTCACGGCCGTCTCGGAGGCGGCCTTGGGGGCGGCGCAGGAGCTCATGCCGTCGGCGATGGCCATGGCCAGGCCCTTGGTCTCGCACAGGGGCGGCTCCGGAAACATGACACCGAAGGAATCGTCATTGGTTTCCTTGGGGCCGGCAGCGGAATGCTGGCCCACCTCGATCTGCGGCTTGCTCATGATTCACGGCTCCCGTGCGGTTCCGGCCGGCGTGGCGGCATTCGGCACAAAGGAACTGTGGGCGCCACGGGCCGTGTTCCGGCCGATGGCGCCCCGTTCGCATGCCGAGGTTTCTCACCTTTTCGCATGGCCTGCGGGTGTGTCACTCCACCTTGATGAGCTGCACCGTGCCGTCGGGCAGGACCTCGGCAATGTGGCCCTCCGGCTCCTTCAGGAACAGCCATGTGACGAGGAGGGCTACCAGCCCGGCGACGGCAATGACGAGGAAGAAGGTCTGCGGGGTGACGAAGGAGAAGACGGTGAGAAAGACTACCGCACCGACATTGCCGTAGGCGCCCACCTGCCCGGCGATCTGGCCGGTGAGACGGCGCTTGATCAGGGGCACCATGGCAAACACCGCCCCTTCGCCGGATTGCACGAAGAAGGAACACAGCATGGTGAGCAGCACGGCCAGCGGCAGCCAGGTTCCGGAGTCGATGAACGACATGCCGAGATAGCCGAGACTGAGGCCGGCGAGCAGGATCATCATGGTACCCCGGCGGCCGAAGCGGTCGGAGAGAAGGCCGCCCGTGGGCCGCGCCACCAGGTTCATGAAGGCATAGCCCGAGGCCAGAAGGCCGGCCAGCACCGCATCCAGCGCAAAGGTGTCGGCAAAGAACTTGGGCAGCATGGAGACTACCGCCAGCTCCGAACCGAAGGTGGCGAAATAGGCAATGTCCAGCGCCGCCACCTGGCGAAAGTCATAGCGATGCAGCTCGGGCACCTCTTCCCTGAAGACATGCCTGTTGATTTCCCAGATGTGCCAAGCCTGCCACAGATAGAGGCCGACGAGTATGGCATAGATGATCCACTCCAGCCAGCCGGGGAGGATCTTCAGGCCGGACTGGCCAAGCTTCCAGTTGAGCAGGCCCAGAGCCATGACCAGCGGCAGCTTCATGAGGAGCAGCAGCCAGAAATCGCGTGGGGAGGTCACCTCCAGGGCGCCGGTCTTCTTCGGCTTGAAGTAGGTGGAGCCCTTCGGCGTGTTGGAGACGGCGAAGAAGTAGAAGGCGCCATAGAGGATGGCGATGACGCCCGAGGTGGCGATGGCATAGCGCCAGCCGTTCTCGCCGCCGTAGAGCAGGGCGATGGTGGGCAGCGTCATGGCCGCAGCCGCCGAGCCGAAGTTGCCCCAGCCGCCGTAGATCCCCTCGGCCAGGCCCACGGTGCGAGCCGGAAACCACTCCGAGATCATGCGGATGCCGATGACGAAGCCGGCGCCGATGAAGCCCTGCAGAAAGCGCAGGATGGCGGCCTGCACGAAATCGCTGGCAAAGGCGAAGGCCATGGTGATGGCGCCACCGATAATGAGCAGGGCGGAATAGACCTGGCGCGGGCCGAACCTGTCCACCAGCATGCCAATGACGATGCGGGCGGGAATGGTGAGCGCCACGTTGAGAATGAGCAGAGTCTTCAGTTCCTGAGCGCTCAGCCCGAGACTTTCCTGAATGGCCTTGAGCAGCGGCGCATGATTGAACCACACGTAGAAGGAGATGAAGAACGCGATCCATGTGAAGTGCAGCACCCGGATCTCCGGCCGGCCAAGCGCCAGCGGATTGAGCCGGGCTGGAGCGTCATCGCTCCCGTTCGCCGGATGTGTGCCCATGGTCTCATGCTCCGTTTTGTCAGGGCAGCCGTCACGGGGAAGTCGTGGGGGCTGCCATTGCCGCGAAATGTCATCATCATGCCATGGGCAAGTGGCGTGCCAGTTTTCCGCGATGTGGGGAGAAGGGCAAAACCTGAAGGAAAATCAGAGGTTTTTTCTTTGTGAACAAAAATTATGCATTTACAAATTTTGATTATGTTTTGTTCAATCTGATTCGTGCTGATTGATTTTTGTGCAGTCGGCAGATGGTGGCGGCCTGTTGGGCAATTGCGGGGTGATTCCATCAACATATTGTTATCATTATATTTTTCGCCTTGCTGCGAGGCTCTTGCGAAACTGGCACGCCGCTTGCCTCGCAAGGGGCAAGGGTGTCGGAGGGCTTCCTGGCGCCCCCGACAGACGTATCGGGCAGAAAGCATTCGAGCGAAAGCCGGAAGGAATCCATGAGCAAGGAAAGACTGGTCGTCATCGGCAACGGCATGGCCGGCGTGCGCACGGTGGAGGAGATCCTGAAGCTGGATCCGGAGCGCTATGCCATCACCGTGATCGGCGATGAGCCCTACGGCAACTACAACCGCATTCTGCTCAGCCCCGTGCTGGCCGGCGAGAATACCATCGAGGACATCATCCTCAATCCGCCGGAGTGGTATGCCGAGAACGGAATCGAGCTGATCAAGGGCGTGGCGGCGGTGACCATCGATCGCGTGGCGCGGGAAGTGGAACTGGCCGATGGCCGGCGCGTGCCCTACGACAGGCTGATCATTGCCACGGGGTCGCGGCCCTTCATTCTGCCGGTGCCGGGCAACGATCTGGAAGGCGTGATCGGCTTTCGCGACATTGCCGATGTGCAGACCATGCTGGAGGCCGCCCGCACTTACGACAAGGCGGTGGTCATCGGCGGCGGGCTGCTGGGGCTGGAAGCGGCCAACGGCCTGATGAAGAACGGCATGGACGTGACCGTGGTCCACCTCATGGAAACGCTCATGGAGCGGCAGCTGGATGCCACCGCCGGCGAGATGCTGCGGCGCTCGCTCGAGGAACGCGGCATGAAATTCGTCATGCCGGCGGAAACGGTGGAGATCCTCGGCGATGAGACCGGCCGTGTGCGCGCCGTGAAACTCAGGGACGGGCGCGAACTCGAGGCGCAGCTGGTGGTCATGGCGGCAGGCATCAAGCCCAACATCTCGCTGGCCAAGGAGGCGGGCATCCATTGCGAGCGCGGCATCGTGGTCAACGACTACATGATGACCTTTGATCCGCGTGTCTACGCCGTGGGCGAGTGTGTGCAGCATCGGGGCGTGACCTATGGCCTCGTGGCGCCTCTGTATGAACAGGCCCGGGTGCTGGCCAACCACCTGGCCGGCCGTGGCTGGATGACCTACGAGGGATCGGTGACTTCCACCAAGCTGAAGGTGACGGGCATCGACCTGTTCTCCGCCGGCGATTTCCTTGGCCGCCCCGGCACCGAGGAGATCGTGATGAAGGACGAGCGCGGCGGCATCTACAAGAAACTGGTGATCCGCGACAACCGGCTGGTGGGCGCCGTGCTCTACGGCGACACGGTGGATGGCACCTGGTATTTCCAGCTGATCAAGGACGGCACGGACATCTCCGACATCCGCGCGAGGCTGCTGTTCGGCCAGGCGCATCTGGGCGATTCCGGCCATGGCGGCGATGAGGCGGCGGTGGCTGCCCTGCCGGACGAGGCGGAGATCTGCGGCTGCAACGGCGTGACCAAGGGCGAGATCGTGGCCGCGATCAAGGAGAAGGGGCTGTTCACCCTGGAGGACGTGCGGGCGCATACCAAGGCCTCGGCCTCGTGCGGCTCGTGCACCGCCCTGGTGGAGGCCCTGCTGGCGCACACCCTGGGCGGCGACTATTCGGCCACGCCGGCCGAGAAGCCGCTGTGCGGCTGCACGGACTACACCCATGACCAGGTGCGGCAGGCCATCGTCGAGAACGGGCTGAAGAGCATTCCCGAGGTGATGCGTTTCCTGGAGTGGAAGACGCCCAACGGCTGCTCTTCCTGCCGCCCGGCGCTGAACTACTACCTGCTGTGCGCCTGGCCCGGCGAATACACCGATGACCGCGCCTCGCGCTTCATCAACGAACGCGCGCATGGCAATATCCAGAAGGATGGTACCTACTCCGTGGTGCCGCGCATGTGGGGTGGGGTTACCACGCCGGACGAGCTGCGCGCCATTGCCGACGTGGCGGAGAAATACAATGCCCGCGAGGTGAAGGTAACGGGCGGACAGCGCATCGACCTGTTCGGCATCGCCAAGGAGGATCTGCCCAACATCTGGCGCGACCTGAACAAGGCAGGCCTCGTCTCCGGCCATGCCTACGGCAAGGCGCTGCGCACGGTGAAGACCTGTGTGGGCTCGCAGTGGTGCCGCTTCGGCACGCAGGATTCCACCGGGCTGGGCATCAAGCTGGAAA
>CAZNLW010000072.1:0-11618 GCA_964574205.1 uncultured Rhizobiaceae bacterium
CAGCCGCACGGCGCGCTGTTCATCATCCACGAAGGCCAGCGTGTGCTTCATCCACTGCTCATCGTCGCGCTCCGGATAGTCTTCCCGCGCATGCGCGCCGCGGCTCTCGGTGCGCGCCTGGGCCGAATGGATGGTGGCGGCGGCGTTCAGCACCAGGTTCTGCAGCTCCAGCGCCTCGATGAGATCGGTATTCCAGATGAGCGAGGAATCGGCAATGGCCAGATCTTCAAGCCCTTCCCAGACCTCCATCACCCGCCGCCGGCCCGCCTCCAGCGTCTCGCCGGTGCGAAACACCGAGCAGTCCTCCTGCATGGCCTTCTGCAGGGCCAGCCTGAGCGTGCTGGTGCGGGTGCCGCCCGGGCGGTGGCGCAACTCATCGATGCGGTCAAGCATGCCCAGGCCGGCATCCTTCGGCAGCGGCTTGTGCGGGCTGCCGGCCTCGATCACCTCCGCCGCGCGATTGGCCGCCGCCTTGCCGAACACCACCAGGTCGGTGAGCGAGTTCGACCCCAGCCGGTTGGCCCCGTGCACCGAGGCGCAGGCTGCCTCGCCACAGGCGAACAGCCCCGGCACGATGGCATCACTATCGCCCTCGCGCGGGCAGATGACCTCGCCGCGCCAGGTGGTGGGAATGCCACCCATGTTGTAGTGCGCCGTCGGCAGCACCGGGATGGGCTCGCGCAGCACGTCCACGCCGGCAAAGATGCGCGCCGATTCGGCAATGCCCGGCAGGCGTTCACGAATCACCTCCTCACCCAGATGGTCGAGATGCAGGTAGATGTGATCGCGGTTCCTGCCCACGCCCCGGCCCTCGCGGATCTCGATCATCATCGCCCGGCTCACCACGTCGCGCGAGGCCAGATCCTTCGAATGCGGCGCATAGCGCTCCATGAAGCGCTCGCCCAGCGCGTTGGTGAGATAGCCGCCTTCGCCACGCACACCCTCGGTGATCAGGATGCCGGCGCCATAGATGCCGGTGGGGTGGAACTGCACGAACTCCATGTCCTGGACCGGCAGACCGGCGCGCATGGCCATGGCATTGCCGTCCCCGGTGCAGATATGGGCGGAAGTGCAGGAAAAGTAGATGCGATTGTAGCCACCCGTGGCGAGGATCACGGCATGCGCACGAAAACGATGGATGGTGCCATCTTCCAGGCACAGGGCCACCACCCCGCGGCAGGCACCCTCCTCGTCCATGATCAGGTCCAGCGCGAAATATTCGATGAAGAACTCCGCCCGGTGTTTCAGCGCCTGGCCATACATGGTGTGCAGCATGGCATGGCCCGTGCGGTCGGCAGCCGCACAGGTGCGCTGGGCCGGCGGGCCCTCGCCGAAATGGGTGGTCATGCCGCCGAAGGCGCGCTGGTAGATGCGGCCATCCTCGGTGCGGGAAAAGGGCGTGCCCCAGTGCTCCAGCTCGATGACCGCGGCCGGGGCATTGCGGGCCAGATATTCGATGGCATCCTGATCGCCCAGCCAGTCGGAGCCCTTTACCGTGTCGAACATGTGCCAGCGCCAGTCGTCCGGGCCCATGTTGCCCAGGGCCGCGGCAATGCCCCCCTGGGCCGCCACGGTGTGGGAGCGGGTGGGAAACACCTTGGTGAGGCAGGCGGTCTTCAGCCCCGCCTCGGCACAGCCCACCACGGCGCGCAGGCCGGCGCCGCCGGCACCGACGATGACCACGTCGTAGGCATGCTCCACCACCTCGTAGGCCCGGTCGCCGATGGCGAAGGAGAAGACCGGGCGCGATCCCTCCACCTGGCGGCGCTTGTCACTGGTCTCGGTCATGGCGGTCTCAGGCTCCGAATGCGATGCGGCCGATGGCGATCACGGCAAGCAGGAACACGGCCATGCAGAAGGCCACATTGGCCAGCAGCAGGGCCGGGCGCAGCACGGCACCGTGCACGTAGTCCTCGATGATCACCTGCATGCCCAGCTTCATGTGCCAGCAATAGGTGCCGGCGGTGGCCACGAGCCCCAGGGCCACGAAGGGATTGGCGATCAGCGCACGCGCCGCCGCATAGTCGCGCCCGGCCAGCATCACCAGAATCACCACCAGGAAAACCGTGAGAACGATACTGGCCACAGCCGTGGCGCGCTGGGCGATGAAATGCCCCGTGCCCTCGTGTGCGCTGCCCAGACCGCGGGCGCGGGACAGGGGCGTGAGGAAGCTGCGGGCCATGATGTCTCTCCCTTTCGCCTGGGTGGTCTTCTCCCTCGTCGCCGGCAACTCACGCCGCCAGGAACCCGGCCAGCCACAGCATCAGCGTGAACAGAACGGCCAGCACCAGCGACACCTTCGCCATGTGCTCGGCCACCGGAATCTCGAAGCCGCGGCCCGTGTCCCAGACCAGGTGACGAATGCCGCCCATGGCATGGTGGAACAGGGCATAGCTGACCGCAAAAAGCACGAGAAGACCGAACCAGGAACGGAAGATGCCGTTCACAAAGGCAAAATAGGCCGGTCCCGAGGCCAGCGCCACCAGCCACCACACACCCAGCAGCATGGCGAAATAGAGCGCTGCGCCGGAAATCCGGTGCAAGATGGACATGGCCATGGTGAGCGTCGGCCGCCAGATCTGCAGATGCGGCGAGAGCGGCCGGTTTTCCTTCAGCTCCAGGCGCGGCATGGCAGCCTCCCTTGCATTCTCCTCCCTCGCCGGACCCGCATCCCGCCCAAGGAGGCGGGAGATCGGCTTTTCCCCGAAATGCCTCATGTGCGGGCCGGTCGATTCCATAGCCATTCTAGGCCAGCGTGCAGCAACTCGCCACTCTCCTTTCTGCCAGACAACACACTGAAACACTTGCAGAAACGTGAATATGACAGTGACGTTTCCCCTTTTCGCCGGCCATTTCAGCCGCGTCGGGGCAGCACGGCCCAGTAGTCGAACTTCAGCACCACGCCTTCGGCGAAACCCTTTCCGTCGGGCGCAGGGCCGGGAAAATCCGCCGCCGTGCGGTTCTTGACCGCCCAGGTGACAATGCGCAGCGCGCCCAGGTCGTTTCGCCCGGGCAGGGGCGCCTTGTCCACGATCTCCGACCAGGCAAACACCGTATCGCCGGCAAAGACAGGCGCAGCATGCACACCACCGTTGATGGCCGCAATGTGAAAGGCACTGCCCAGGCCATTGAAGGAAAGCGCACGCGCGATGGAGATCACGTGTCCGCCATAGACGAGACGGCGGCCGAAGCGGCTGGCCTGCTGCATGAGCTGGTTGAAGTGCACCCGCGCCGTGTTCTGCCACAAACGGGTGGCCAGCATGTGGTCGGCCTCTTCCACGGTCATGCCGTCCACGTGGTCGATGCGCTCGCCCACCTCGTAGTCCTCCCAGCGCCAGGGCGAACCGGCCAGATCGTCGTCCCAGGCCGCGAGGTCGAAATCCTCGGGCAGGCCCGCCCCCAGCTGCGCCGGCGGCACGGCCTCGGCCAGCTCCGGCACGTGCACGGTTTCATACGGCGCCTCCGGCTGACGGCGATTGACCATCACCCAGCGCACGAACGCGAGCACGGGGTCGCCGCTCTCGTCGAATCCGGTGGTGCGCACCCAGACGATGCCGGTCCTGCCGGAGGAGGTGGGCTTGAGCCCGATCACCTCGCTTTCGGCTCTCAGGGAACTGCCGGGATAGACAGGCTTGAGAAAGCGCCCCTCGGCATAGCCCAGGTTGGCCACGGCATTGAGCGAAACATCCGGCACCGTCTTGCCGAAGACCACATGAAAGACCAGCAGATCGTCGAGCGGCGCCTGTGGCCAGCCCAGCCCGCGGGCAAAGGCATCCGAGGACTGCACGGCAAAGCGCGGGCCATAGAGCGCCATGTAAAGGGCACGCTCGCCGCCGCCGACGGTGCGTGGCGTGGCGTGGCGGATCACCTCGCCCAGGCGGAAGTCCTCGAAGAAGCGGCCATGATTCGTCTTGCCGCCGGCCGCCGTGGCAGACGCCTGCGTGCTCATGCCCTCTCCTCCCTCTCGCGGATGGCGCGGGCCAGCCCCAGGGTGCGCTCGGCAATCTCCAGATGGAGCCGCTCCACCATGCGCCCGTCTATGGAAATGGCGCCCTTTCCGGCATTTTCCGGCAGGGCGAAGGCGGCGACGATCCTCTCCGCCCAGGCCACCTCCTCCCGGGTGGGTGCAAAAATCGCGTTGGCCGGACCGATCTGGGCGGGGTGGATCAACGTCTTGCCATCGAAACCCATGAGCCGCCCCTGCCGGCACTCGGCGGCAAGACCCTTCTCGTCACGGAAGTCGTTGTAGACGCCATCGATGATGGCCAAACCGAAGGCGCGCGCCGCGGCCACGCAGGTGGCCAGCCACGGGCGGAAGGCCGTTCTCCCTTCCGCCAGCGAGGCACCGGTCTCGCGTGCCAGGTCATTGGTGCCCATGACGAGACAGGAAAGCGGCGCCGCATCGGCCGTGGCCGCAATGTCGCGGGCGTTGAGCACGGCCAGCGGCGTTTCCATCATTGCCCACAGGGCAATGCCCGCCTCCGTCAGCGGCCCGGCGAGGCGGTGAATGTCGGCCGGGCCGGTCACCTTGGGCAGGAGCACGGCATCGGCGCCGGATTGCAGCACCATTTCCAGATCGGCCTCGAACCATTCCGTGCCCGGCGCGTTGATGCGCACGATGCATTCGCGCGGGCCATAGCCACCCGCAGCCAGTGCCGCCGCCACCTGGGCGCGTGCCGTGGACTTGGCTTCGGGCGCCACGGCATCCTCCAGGTCGAAGATGAGCGCATCGGCGGGCAGGTCACGGGCCTTCTCCAGCGCCCGCGGGTTGGAGCCCGGCATGTAGAGAACGGAACGACGGGGACGGATGGTCATGGAACTGCTCGCGATCCCGATCCGGACAGGCGGTGCAGCAAGAAGCCGGTGTTCATGCTATCCCTGTGCCCGGTTCATCCCAAGAAAGACTTTGGAATGACGGCGGCCGCGTCGCCCTCCGGCCTTGTCGGCCGCTTCCGCTTCCGCCATCCCGATCGGGGGCGCCCCCTTCTCGTGACTGTCGGCGTTCCCCGATCGTCGTCCCGCCCCGTCCAAGGAAAGGGCAGACCATAAACCCGGCGTTAACCATGATTCGGGTCTATGGTCGTGTTGGCGGACGAAGCCTCGTTCCGGCCTTCCCGTCAGTCTTCCTGCACGCGACGGTGACGTGAATGCCGGCAATCCGTGCCGAAGTTTTGTCAACTTGATCGTCAATGCAGGGCGCAGGGCCGATGGGGTCGCCGGCTTCCGGTCAGGGTCGGACAGGTGACGGCCGCCAATGCTCAGCCCCCACGTGCAGGCAACCAGTGGCGAGGACAGGCATGGAGGTGGAAATCGCGAATCAGGTCTCGGCGCAGGATTTCTCGATCCTGTCGATGTTCATGCGCGCCTCGCTGGTGGTCAAGCTCGTCATGCTGGGGCTGGTGACCGCCTCCGTGGTCTGCTGGGCCATCGTTTTCGAGAAGTTCGCGGTCATCGCGCGCACACGGCGGGCCATCGATCGCTTCGAGGAGCTGTTCTGGTCCGGTCAGTCGCTGGACGAGATCTATGCCATCGCCGCACAGGGCCCCCGCATTGGCACCACGGCCCTGTTCCTGGCCGCCATGGACGAATGGCGCCGTTCGCAGGCGGCGGCCGCACGGGCCGGCGTGGCGGGGCTCGTGCAGCGCATCGAAAAGGTGATGGACGTGGAGCTGCAGCGCGAGATGGCGCGACTGGAGCAGCGCCTGCTGGTGCTGGCCACGGTGGGTTCGGTGTCGCCTTTCATCGGCCTGTTCGGCACGGTGTGGGGCATCATGAACTCGTTCCAGGCCATTGCCATCTCCAAGAACACCAACCTCGCGGTGGTGGCGCCCGGCCTGGCGGAAGCCCTCTTCGCCACGGCGCTGGGCCTGCTGGCGGCCATTCCGGCGGTGATCTTCTACAACAAGTTCTCCCATGACATCGCCCGTCTGGGCACGCGCATGGAGAACTTCATCGAGGAGTTCACGGCCATCCTGCAGCGCCAGCTCGAGGAGGCCTACTGAAACCGGTACTCCGGCCCCTGCCGCCAGACCTGGAGGAACGCGCGGCATTCGAAGGCGGACAGATGCAGGCGGAACACGAGTCAGGCATGAGGTAGACAGGCCATGGCAGCCGGCGTGCAGAACAGCCCCGTTCCCACCCTCAGGCGCGGTCGCCGGCGGCGTTCGCGGCTGGCACCGATGAGCGAGATCAACGTCACGCCCTTCGTGGACGTGATGCTGGTGCTGCTCATCGTCTTCATGGTGGCCGCGCCCATGCTCACCGTGGGGGTGCCCATCGAGCTGCCCAAGACCAAGGCCAAGCCGCTGCAGGGCGAGAAGGAACCGGTAACGGTCACCGTGCGCAAGGATGGCACGGTCTTTCTCATGGACACCCCGGTGGACCCGGAAACCCTCACGGCCAAGGTGCGTGCCATCGCCGAAAACGGGTATGATGAACGCATCTACGTGCGCGCCGATCGTGATGTGGACTATGGCACGGTCATGCGGGTGATGGGAGCCCTGTCCGGTGCCGGGTTCAAGCGCCTGGCCCTGGTCACCGCGCCGGCCGACACCACACCGGGCAAAGGCCGGACAGGCCGGGAGAGCAGGACCGGCAAGGGCAATCGCGGCGAAAGGCGCTGAAGCCTCGGGCACGGACGCCCGAATCGGCATGGACGACACGCCGGGTGCAGCAAGACAGGGAAGGACGGACGAGACGACATTGCGCTGGTCCCTGCCCATATCGGTGCTGATGCACCTCGCCATTCTCATCTCGGCCATGGTGATGCTGCCGGGGCCGGAGGCCTTTCGCGTGCCGCCGCAGGAGGCCCTGCCGGTGGAGATCGTGGACATCACCGAGGTCTCCCGGCGCGTGACCATGCGCAAGGACGCACCGGAAAAGCCTGCCAAGAAGCCGGCGCCGCCCAAGGTGGAAAGGAAACCCGAGCCGAAACCCCAGCCCAGGCCTCAGCCCAAACCGGCACCCAAACCTTCAAAACCCGCGCCCAAGCCAACGCCGCCCCCCAAACCGGCACCGAAACCGGCGCCGAAGGCCGAACCGGCACCGCCGCCGGATGCCGATGCCCTGAAGCAGCTGGTGGAAAAGGTGGCCGAGCCGGAACCCAAGCCGGCCCCGGAGAAACCGGCGCCGCAGCCGGCAGAGACCCGGCAGGCCCCACCGGCCCCGAAGCCGCGCGTGCGCCCGCGTCAGATCCGGAAGCTTGCGGCGCTGCATCAGAAACAGCGGCAGCAGAAGGCACAAAGAACACAGAAAGACGCCAGGAAGACGGTCGATCCCATCGACGAGATCGCCGCATTGCTCAACAAGGTGGACGAGAAACCGCAGGCCACGGAAGCGGAGAGCGACCGCACGGGTACGCCCTTGCGCGGTCCGGCCAACATCAACGGCAATGATGCGCAACTGGCCGCCGACATCATCGATGCCCTCCGCCAGCGGGTGGAAAGCTGCTGGAACGTGCCGGTGGGCGTGCGCGATGCCGAAGGTCTCCGCGTGCGGGTGCGCTTCCAGCTGTCGCCGGACGGCACGGTCAGCGGCGGCCCGGTGGTGCTCAACCGCATGAACCATCCGGCCTTCGATGCCGCCGCCGGCTCGGCGGTGCGCGCGGTGCTGGCCTGCCAGCCCTATGACTTCCTGCCGCCGGATCGCTATGATCTGTGGAAGGACGTGATCCTCAACTTCGATCCGGCGCGCATGCTGCGCATCAATTGACGAGGCGGCCGTTCCGCATGCCTCTCACGCACGACAAGGACGGACGGAAACCATGACGGGGACGATGACTGGCGCAGAGACAACAGCGACCGAAACGCCCGACCATCGCCATTGCACCAGCCGCAGGGGGCCAATGCCCCTGGTCGCGCTGCTGCCGGGCCTGCTGGTCGCGGTGCTCATCGGTCTGTTCACCCTGCCGGCACGCGCCGTGCTGGAAGTGGACATCATGCGCGGCCGGGTGGATCCCATGCCCATCGCCATCGTCGACTTTCTCGGCGCCAGCGAGCGCGAATCGGGCTTCGGCGCCGACATCGCCGGCGTGGTGCGGGCAGACCTGGAGCGCTCCGGCCTGTTCCGGCCGCTGGATCCGGCCTCCTTCATCGAGCAGATCCGTGATTTCAACGCGGTGCCCAATTTCGGCGAGTGGCGGGTCATCAAGGCCCAGGCCCTGGTCACCGGCCGTGCCGTGCTGCAGCCGGATGGCCGGCTGCGTGCCGAATTCCGTCTGTGGGATGTCTTTGCCCAGCGCCAGATCCTGGGACTGCAGTTCGTCTCCACCCCCCGCAACTGGCGGCGCATCGGCCACATGATCGCCGATGCCATCTACAAGGCCGTCACCGGCGAGGAGGGATATTTCGATACCCGCATCGTCTTCATCGAGGAAACGGGCCCCAAGAACAAGCGCGTCAAGCGCCTCGCCATCATGGATCAGGACGGCTACAACCTGCGTCGTCTCACCAACGGGCGGACGCTGGTGCTGACCCCTCGCTTCTCGCCCAACGCCCAGGAGATCACCTACATCGCCTATGCCAACGGCAAGCCACGCGTCTACATCTACAACATCGAGACCGGCCAGCGGGAAATCATCGGCACCTTTCCCAACATGAGTTTCGCACCCCGCTTCTCGCCGGATGGCCAGAAGGTGATCATGAGCCTGCAGGAAGGCGAGGCCAGCAACATCTACGAGCTGGATCTGCGCACGCGCAACATGCGCAAGCTCACCGACACGCCGGCCATCGACACGGCCCCCTCCTATTCGCCGGACGGGCGCTGGATCGTCTTCGAATCCGACCGTGACGGCAGCCAGCAGCTCTACGTCATGGCCGCCGACGGTTCCAACGTGCGCCGCATCAGCTTCGGCCAGGGGCGCTATTCCACCCCCGTGTGGTCGCCCCGGGGCGATTACATCGCCTTCACCAAGATGTATCGCGGACGCTTTTCCATCGGCGTCATGCGGCCCGACGGCACCGGCGAGCGCATTCTTACCTCCGGCTATCACAACGAAGGCCCCACCTGGGCGCCCAACGGCCGGGTGATCATGTTCTTTCGTGAATCACGTGGCCCCAACGGTGGTCCGAAGCTCTACACCGTGGACATCACGGGCTACAACGAGCGTCAGGTCCCGACACCCAACTTCGCCTCCGACCCCGCCTGGTCGCCCTTGCTGAAATGAGCCCCGACGCGTATGGTTCACGGAGCGACACGCCCGAACCCTGACGGGCAGACCATGACGGGACAACCGGAAGCGAGTCCGGCATGCCATTTTTGCGGCACGTTTGCATGGCAGAAAGACGGCCGGCTGCCGGCAGCGCGTGGCAGCCTTGAATGCACAGGTGAACACAAAAAGACAGGATCGCGATCTTTCCTCACGGGGCCGCGGTCGCGGGAGGTCTTCGGGGTGGGGGCAGGCCACCTTGGACAACAGTCACTTGAGCCACTTGGAGAAACCGGCAGAAAGACCGGATGACAACGGCAGGAATCGCAACAACCGGGTGGAACGAACGATGATGCAGAGACTGGGGCGGATGAAGACCGTTCTCGCGCTGGCCGCGGTGCTGGCGCTGGCAGGATGTTCGCAGAACGACAAGCCGACGCTCGATGCCAACGCCGGCGGTGCCGGCGGCGTGGGTCAGGGCAAGATCATTCCGGGCTCCGAGCGCGACTTCATGCTCAACGTGGGCGATCGGGTGCATTTCGCTGTCGACAGTGCCGAGCTGAGCCCGGAAGCCCGTCAGATCCTCATGCGCCAGGCGGCCTGGCTGAAGCAGTATCCTCGCGTGACGGTGCAGATCGAGGGCCATGCGGACGAACGCGGCACACGTGAATACAACCTGGCCCTTTCGGCACGTCGGGCCGTGGCCGTGAAACGCTTCCTCGTCTCGCAGGGCGTCTCGCCGAATCGCATCTCCACCATCGGCTACGGCAAGGAGCGCCCGGTTGCCCTGTGCGACGCCGAGGAGTGCTGGTCGCAGAACCGTCGGGCGGTGACGGTGATCACGGGTGGTGCCGTCTCCGGCTGACATCCGGCCAAGCCGTGACGAGACCGTCAGACGGCTGCAGCCGGCGGATTTCCTGACGCGGCGTGCAGGTGGGTGGCATGCATGATGGCAACATGAGGCAGACACGATGACAGGCTTCCCGCCAGGGACAGGGAGAATTGCGTCCGGTTTCCCACCGCATGCGTCTCGGTCGCGTTGGCGGAGTTGTCTGTGCGGTCTGTCAGGGCCGGTTCTCGTGCTGGCGATTGCGGTCGCTGCCGGCGTGGCCCGAGCCCAGAGCGGACCCCCTGCGACCGGTACCGGACCGGGCAGTGCAGCCTGGAATGCTCTCTACGACCGTATCATCCGCCTGGAGCACGAAGTGCGCGCGTTGCGCCAGCGGGGTGCGTCCGCAGCCGTGGCAAGCCGTTCGGCGGAAACCGGCAGTGGCCGCGTGGACGGGCGGCTGAAGGCCCTGGAAGCGGAACTGGCCGATCTGCGGCGGATGCTGGAGCAGCGCCTGCGGGATTTCGACCGCCGCCTGCGCCGACTGGAGCAGGGGACCCCCCTGCGTGGCGGCAAGCGCGAGGAGCCCATGCCTTCGCGCAGCCAGGCACGGGCCGGTCACCTGACCCCCTTGCCGCCAGCTCGTCCCATTGCCAATGCCAAACCGCTCGACACACTGCCGGCAACGGATCCCGACCTCCTTGCCGATGCCGTGCCGGAGGACCCGACCGAAGCCCGCATGAGCGCCGAGATCGTGCGACCGGGCCGGACTCCCGCCCCTGCGCAAGGGGAACAGCTGCTGGGTCGCCTGCGGGTGGACGAAAACGGTCGCCCCCTGCCACCGGCCACATCCCCCGGGCTCGCGCGGCCGCTGCCCGGTGGGCCCACACGGCTGGCGCCGCTGCCGGGACGTGGTGGCACGGGTGACAGCATGGCCGCTCCCTATCCGCCGGGTGGGCTGGAGCGCAACGGGGCCGCTCCCCTCGTGCCGGAAAGCGTGGAGGCCGTGCCCCTGCCGGCACCGGAGACGCGGCTGGCCAAGGCCGATGCCGATGCCCTGCTCAAGCGGGCCCGGGACAGCTTCCTGGCTCGCCGCTATGGCCTGGCCGAGCAGTCCTACAAGGCCTTTCTCGCTCAGGCCGGCCGGCATCCGGCCATGGCCGACGCCCGCTTCGAACTGGGCGAGACCTATTATCTGCAGGGTCGGTATCGCGAGGCGGGAAAGGCCTATCTGGAAACCTATCGCCGCCATCCGGAAAGCCGTGTGGCTCCGCAGGCCCTGCTGAAGCTGGGCATGAGCCTGCGCCGTCTGGGGCAGAAGACACAGGCCTGCAAGACGTGGAAGCTCCTGCGCGAGCGCTTTCCCCGCTCGCGAGCGGCGCGTCTTGTGGCACCTGGCGAGATGAAGCGCGCCGGCTGCAAGGGCTGAGACCTGAGCCCTGCGGCCATACGTGTGCCGCTTAAACATTCGGATGATGCCAAGCGACACCGACCGCCATGGCCGATGATCATTCCCGGCCGATCAGCGACACGGAAGCCGACCATCTGCTCGGGATCCTGTCGGCGTGGCCCTGTGTGGCGCTGGCCGTTTCCGGCGGAGCGGATTCCACGGCGCTGATGTGGCTGGTGGCGCGCTGGCAAAAA
>CAZNLW010000073.1:0-11571 GCA_964574205.1 uncultured Rhizobiaceae bacterium
AGTCGATGACGATCAGCCCGGCCAGGTCGCGCAGGCGCAACTGGCGGGCGATCTCCTCGGCGGCCTCCAGGTTGGTCTTCAGGGCCGTGTCCTCGATGGAATGCTCCTTGGTGGCCTTGCCGGAGTTGATGTCGATGGAGACCAGCGCCTCGGTCTGGTTGATCACCAGATAGCCGCCGGACGGCAGCGGGGCGATGGGGGAGAAGAGAGAATCGAGCTGCTGGTCCACCTTGTACCTGGCGAACAGCGGCACCGGCTCCCTGTAGAGTTTCACGTTGCGGGCATGGGAGGGCATCATCATCTTCATGAAGGCCCGCGCTTCGCGATAGGCCTCTTCGCCCTCCACCAGGATTTCCGAGACGTCCTTGGAATAGAGATCGCGAATGGCCCGCTTGATGAGATTGCCCTCCTCGTAGATGAGAGCGGGAGCGGTGGACTTCAGCGTGAGCTCGCGAATGTTCTCCCAAAGGCGCAGGAGATAGTCGAAGTCGCGCTTGATCTCGGCCTTGGTGCGCTGGGCCCCGGCGGTGCGGATGATCAGGCCCATGCCCTCCGGCACCTGGATCTCCTGCGCGATCTTCTTCAGCCGCTTGCGGTCCTTGGGATCGGTGATCTTGCGCGAGATGCCGCCACCGCGGGCGGTGTTGGGCATGAGCACGCAGTAGCGCCCGGCCAGCGAAAGGTAGGTGGTGAGCGCTGCCCCCTTGTTGCCGCGCTCCTCCTTGACCACCTGCACCAGCATCACCTGCCGGCGCTTGATGACTTCCTGGATCTTGTACTGCCGCTGGCGCTTGCGTGGCCGCCGCTCGGGCACCTCCTCCAGGGCATCTTCGGCACCGACGGCATCCACGGCTTCCTCGCCGTTCTCCTCACCGGTGGCAGGGGATGCTTCCTGGCCGTTCTCCTCCTCCTCCGCGGCCGATTCGTCCTTTTCCTCGCGGAGCAGGGCCTCGCGATCGGCCACGGGGATCTGGTAGTAGTCGGGATGGATCTCGCTGAAGGCGAGGAAGCCGTGACGGTTGCCGCCATAGTCCACGAAGGCCGCCTGCAGCGACGGTTCCACACGTGTGACCTTGGCGAGATAGATGTTGCCTTTGAGCTGCTTGCGGGTGGCGGATTCGTAATCGAACTCCTCGATCTTGTCATCCTTGATCACCACCACCCGGGTCTCCTCCGGGTGGGAGGCGTCGATGAGCATCTTCTTGTTCTTCTGGGTCGTCTGTCTGGCCATGATGGCAAATCCCCGCATGCTGCCGCGCAGCATGTGCCACTCTGCCGCTCTCCGGGAAGGGATGGCAGCGATGCGCGCGGCGGGCACGCTCCGTTTTCTGGGTGCGGGCCGGCCACTCAATCCCTTCCGCGGCAGACAGCGCCGCGAAGGCCGCAGCCGGCATCAGCCAGCGCGGGCCCGGCGGCAGTGATGACCGCAACGCTTCGGGAATGATGCGAAAGCCTGTGCCCGTCATCCTGTTGCTTGTCCTCCGAACCGGCCCGTTCGCCGTCTTGCCGCGGATCCGCGATTCGCGAAGGGCGAGCGGGCCACCCGTGTTGTCTTCCGTTCGGGGCTCCGCGGAATGCGGGAGCCCGGCAGAATATCGATCCCTGCGCTGCACCGACCGGCGGCAGAGGCGATCCTGCATCGCACGAGCCCGGAGAACCGGTCGGGAGCGAATTCTTCCGATAGATGCAAGAGGCCGGTATGAGGCACCTTGCCCTGTGTCGATCATGTCACAATTCCTTCTTAGGCCCTTGATGCGCCACATGCAAGCCGTCGAAAGCGTCTGCCTCATCGGCACGCTCGGCCAGGCCGCGGAAAGCGAACGGAAACCGGCGGTTAACTTCCCGACAATAAACTCCCGTGCGGGCGAGGCGTTCACCAGAGCCGCAACAACGGGGCCGGAAGCCACGAATGACAGCCGAATCCATCACAGAACAGGCGAAAAAGGGCAGGCAAGGGTGGCTCCGCTGGGGGTTGATCGTAACCTTCCTGGCCCTGATCGCTTTCGCGTCCGGCGTGGTGCGGCCTGTTGCGGCGGAACCGTCCTTCCCGTTGCCGCAGGCCAGCAATGCCCGGCTTATGGGTGATGCCAGTGCGGTCCGTTTCGAGGCCGATCTGACCTATGCCATTCCTTTCAACGTGTATGTGGTGACGGATCCCTATCGCGTGGTCATCGACATGCCGGCGGTGGATTTCCGTTTCGGTGCCGGTGCCGGCAGGAAAGGCAGGGGACTGGTGCGCGCCTACCGCTACGGTCGCATCGCGGCGAACAAGGCCCGCATCGTGCTCGATGTCACGGGCCCCGTGCTCATTCGCCGGTCCTGGGTCCATCATGCCACGGCCGATCGTCCGGCGCGCATGGGTGTGGAGCTCGTGCGTACCACGCCGGAGACCTTTGCCCGTCTCTATGGAAAGAAGAACGACGCCGGGGCCAGAGAGCAGAAGGCCGATGGGAAGCACGAGACCGGCGGCACAGCAGGGAGCGGGGAAGCCTCCGGCATGGCCCGCGCCTTCCGCCATCTTGTCGAGGAGGCCCTGCGCTGGCGGTCCGCCGAACCGGCGAATGCCGCCGCACCGTCCGACATGACCGAGCTGCTGGCTGACGAGCCCATCATGCCCGGCCGGCCGAAGGCCGTGGGCATGGAGAAAGGGCAGGAGCGACAAGCGGATGACGGCGACACAACCCTGGCCCGGAATGCGCCCTTGCCCCGCACCCGACCCGTTCGGGCAACGGGGGATGTCCCCGCAGGGCACAAATCGGCATCGCGGCGCAAGCGCCCGCTGGTGGTGATCGATCCCGGCCATGGCGGCAAGGATCCCGGTGCCATCGGCTGGAAGGGGGTGCGCGAGAAGGACATCGTCCTGAAGTTTGCCCACGACCTGCGCCGCATGCTGGAGAGGGCAGGCTATGCCGTGCGCATGACGCGTTCCACGGACCGCTTTCTCACCCTGGCGCAACGGGTGGCGTTTGCGCGCCGGCACGATGCCCATCTCTTCATTTCCATCCATGCGGACAAGTTCCGCACCGGCGCGGCACGGGGCCTGGCCGTCTACACGCTGTCGGAACGGGCCTCCGATGCCGAGGCGGCGGAGCTGGCCCGCAGCGAGAACGCCGCCGACATCATCGATGGCGTGGATCTCGGGGCAGAGCTGGAATCGGTGCGTGACATCCTCATCGACCTGGCCCTGCGCGAAACCAAGAACCAGTCCGTGCATTTCGCCCATCTGCTGACCCGGGCGGTGCGCCCGGCCGCCCGTCTGCGCCCGCGGCCCGTGCGTTCGGCCAATTTCCGCGTGCTGCGAAACCCCGAGGTGCCGGCAGTGCTGGTAGAGCTGGGCTATGTCTCCAACCCCGGCGACGTGCGCAACATGCAGTCCGCCGCCTGGCGCCGGCGCGTGGCCGCGGCTCTTGCCCGCGCCGTGGACCGCTACTTCCGCCTGCATCTCGCATGGCAGGACCGGTAGCATTTCCCTGAAGACATCACGGCATGCCGAACGGGCCCGCATGAGCGGTTCTCCCGTCCACGCCCCTGGCGGACGAGAGCAGTCCGAAACGGTGAAATATGCCCATGTCAATTGGCAATAGCCGGTCACAATTGGTGCGGGAAAGGTTTTCTTATCCTTTTTGCGTCAAATTGCGCAACTGCAAGTGGGATCGGCCCCGCGGGCCGGCCCGGCGAACGGGGGCTGAACTGGCAAGAGTGCCGGGGGCTGTCGGCCCCGGATCGACCCCCTCCGTTCGTCTGTGCGTTCGGAGTGGTGCAAGCCGGAGGTCAAACCGGGATGAGACTGTTTGGAAAACGCATCAAGGAAAAGGAGAAGGACGAGGTCCTTCTCGGCGAGCCGCTGAAGGTGCGGCTGCCGGAAGACCCGGTCCCGCAAGTGGCTGGCGATCCGGCCCTGCCGGCCGAGGTGATCGGCGGGGGCATGGAACCGGCCGTGCCAGCGGGTGGTCATGATGCCCTCCTGCGGGAGAACGAGGCGCTGAAGCGCGAGATCGCCGATCTCAAGAGCCGCATTGCCTTTGCCCGTGCCGTTCTTCTGGCCGACGTGGAGGTGCCGGAAGCCTACCGTGTGGCGCCGCACCTGTCGATGCAGGAACCGGCCAGGACAGGCATGGAGGCCATGGCCGTCGCGGCCGGCATGCCCATGGGGGGGGCGGCTCCCCAGCCGCAGTCGCTGCAGATGGGGCCTGTTGCCGGCCCGCAGGCAGACATGGGCATGAGCGGCACGATGGGGGAGGCCCCGCAGCCGCAGCCGGCGGACGACATCCGGGCCATGCTGGCGGAGCTGAAGCGGGACATCGCCGGCATCCAGCAGGGCGTGGCCCGGCCGGCCATGGGCGGCATGGCAGGCATGATGGCGACACCGGCACCGGCGGCCCCGCAGCCGCAGCCGGCGGACGACATCCGGGCCATGCTGGCGGAGCTGAAGCGGGACATCGCCGGCATCCAGCAGGGCGTGGCCCGGCCGGCCATGGGCGGCATGGCAGGCATGATGGCGACACCGGCACCGGCGGCCCCGCAGCCGCAGCCGGCGGATGACATCCGGGCCATGCTGGCGGAGCTGAAGCAGGATATCGAGGCCATCCGTCGCGAAACGCCGCAGCCAACCACTGCCCCGGTGGTGCAACCGCCGGCGGAGGATCTGCGCGCCATGCTGGCAGAACTGAAACAGGACATTGCCGCCATCCGTCGTGACGAGCCCGTGGTGCAGCGCCGCCAGGACGACGACTTGCGCGAGATGCTGGCCCGACTGAAGGAAGACATCGATTCCCTGAAGAAGGAAAAGGCGGAACCGGCGTCCTCTCCTGCCGGCAGCGGGTCCGCCATGCCCGAGAATGGTGTTCACCGCTTGCTCGAAGAGCTGCAGCAGGGCGTGGCCGAACTGTCCGGTGGCGGGCACGGAGATCACGAAGAGAGGGAACGGTCCCAGGCCGCAGCCGCACCGGTGGACTTCCTGTCGGATCTGCCGGAGCGCAAGGGACGGGCACCGCTCTTCGGTGGAGGCCGGACCGCGGTGAAGGCCGCTGGCGATGATACGGCAAGGCCGCGCAACGACGAGAGCGCAACCGATAGCGAGGCGACCTCTGCGGCCTCTGCGGCCAAGGGCGAGGACGAGATTTCCGCCCGCATCGAGAGCCTGCTGGCGGAGCTGCACAACGAGCTGCGGCAGGCCTCGGGCCGCGAGTTCCTGAAGGAGGAGGGCGGCACGGCGTCCGGGTCCGCTCCCTCCGAGGACGACCGGGATGATGAGGAACCGCGCCGCGCGGCCTTGCACTGAGGGATTTCGGAGCGGACCTGTCAGCGGGGCGACAACAGGCGCCCGGAAGGGGATGCCGGGCCGGAATTGCAACGACCAAGCTGGAGTGATCGACAGATGATGAGACTTGAGTGGCAGGACGAGTTCAACACGGGCATCGAGCTGATCGACAAGCAGCACCAGATCCTGGTGCGCGCCATCAACCTGCTGGCCATGGGCCTCGAGCAGGGGTGCGAGAAGGACCTGATGGACGAGATCTTCCGCACCCTGGTGGACTACACGGCCACCCACTTCAAGGACGAGGAGGCCATGTTCGAGGCCGCCGGCTTTCCGGAGGCAGAGAAGCACAAGCGCACGCATGAGGCCTTTCTGCACAAGCTGAACGAGCTGAAGGCCCAGTTCGATGCCGGCGGCGACAATGCCCGCGAGGTTCTGGCCTTTCTCATTGACTGGCTGAAGAACCATATCCTCGGCACGGATCGGAAGTACATTCCCTACGTGCTGGGCAATGGCGGCCAGATGGCCCAGGCCGTCTGAAGACATTGCCGATATCAGGTTGCCACCTGCAGGAAAGGGCGGTGCCTGCCGCATGCGGCGGGGCCGCCCTTTCCGGATTTCCGGCGGCCTCACCGGTTGAGCCACCAGAAAAAGAGATTGAGCAGCAGCGTGAGCACGATGGAGATGAGCAGGGACGTGCCAAGCAGGATGTGCACGCTCCAGCCATCGCCCGTCATGTGGATGTCGCCGGGCAGGCGCCCCAGCCCCAGCTTTCTCGCCAGCGGCCAGAGCAGGGCGAGCAGGATGAGCACACTGCCGAGGATGAGCAGGAATTTCTGCACGCTGTCCACGACCTTTCGCGTCCCTGTATCCGATCGTTCTGCCTTGCCGCGTCACAGGAGATAGGAGCGCATTCGCCATGTGCAAGGGCAGGGCGGCTCATGTATCGGCCTTGTCTGCCAGCCTGTCGATGATGTCGAACCAGGGAGCATAGGCCGGATTGGCCTTGCGGCGGGCTTCCGCCAATGGCAGCCAGGCGGCGCGGTCGATCTCTGCGAACTCGGCCATGTGCCCCGAATGGGGCGGCCACTCCATGGTGAAGGTATTGGCGTGTATCCTGGACGGATCCGGTGCCGCCTCGGGCGAGACCTGCACGGCCCAGGCGAGGATCTCCTTGCCGCTCTTCAGGCGCACGGCGGGCAGGGGGTACCATGCGCCCTTCGGCAGAGGCAAGCCGGTTTCCTCGGCGAATTCCCGCGCGGCCGTCTGCCGGGGATCCTCGCCGGGCTCGACCTCGCCCTTGGGGATGGACCAGGCACCGGCATCCCGACCGGCCCAGAACGGCCCGCCGGGATGGACGAGAAACACTTCCGCTTCGCCTGCCGCATTCAGCCGCCATGGCAACAGCCCGGCGCTCCGCTTTCCGGGCCTGTGTCCCCGCCTGATGTCCGCTTGCGCCTGCATGTCCCCATCATGAACGGATGCGTCGCTTCCGCCAAGACAGGACGGCCGGGCAGGGATGACCGAAACGACGCCATGGCAGGCAGGCGAGGGGATCAGTTGGCGCTCTCCGCCTCTTCCAGCAGGCCCTGGATGGTCTTGGCCATGGTGATGGGATCGTCGGCACCGATGATGGCATACTTGCGGCCGAAGACGAAGGCGGGAATGTGCTTGATGCCGAAGTCGTGCACCTCCTTCATCTCCTTCCACACCTCGTCCACGTCGAGATCGGATTCCAGCATCTTGCGGGCCTTGAAGGCGTCCATGATGCCAAGCTCTGCCGCCGCGCGGGCGAGCACGTCGTGATCGCCGATGTCCTCGCCCTCCAGGAAGTAGAGCTGGAAGAGTCGCTCGGCCAGCGCATCCGCCTTGCCCGCATCCCGGGCCCAGCGCATGAGGCGATGGGCATCGATGGTGTTCGGCTGCACGTCGATGGCGTCGAAATTGAATTCGATGCCATCCTGCAATCCCGCCACCTTGATGGGTTCCAGCGCCTTTTCCACCTGCTGCGGGGGGCCATAGGTCTTGGCCAGCCATTCCTTGCGAGGAATGCCGCCTGGCGGCAGATCGGCCGCCAGCATGTAGGGATACCAGGTCTTCTTCACCGCCACATCGAACATCTCGAGCGTGGCGTCCAGCCGCTTCTTGCCAATGTAGCTCCACGGACAGGTGAAGTCGCAGATGATGTCGATCTCGATTTCCTGGGCCTTGGTCATTGTCTCTCCGTCAGGCATGTGTTCCCGTTCGTTCAGGAGAATGGGCCCTGGTCCGGGCCTTGGCAATGGTCAGGATCGACCGCTTTCCGCATGGCAGGGACGACCACGGGCGGAAGAGCAAGGCTTGGCGTGCGATCAGTCCCTCTTTTCCGTCCATGTCGTCTCGGTGAGAAAACCATAGAGCGAGAGGGCCTGCGGCCGTCTCACATGCTGCCAGCGCCCCACCCATTGCCCTGGCGCATGATAGAGGGGAATCACGTAGAAACCGCTCACCAGGAGCCGGTCCAGCGCCCGCACGGCGGCCACGAAGGGCCGACGCTCCGTGGCAGCGACGATGAAGTCGATCATGCGGTCCACGGCCGGGTCGGCTACCCCCATGTAGTTGCGTGTGCCGGGCGTTCTGCGGCCGGCCGAGCCCCAGTAGAAGCGCTGCTCGTTGCCTGGTGACAGCGAATTGTACCAGGTATGGGGGATCATGTCGAAGTCGTAGTCGATCTTGCGCCGGGTGAATTGCGCCGAATCCACCAGCCGGATGCGCATGGTGATGCCGACAAGCCTGAGGGTGCGCTGCCAGTCCAGCGCCAGGCGCTCCTGTTCGCGCGTGGCCACCAGCATTTCGAAGGCAAAGGGGCGCCCCTGGCCGTCCACCAGCCGGCTGCCGGCAAGGCGCCAGCCGGCCTGTTGCAGAAGATCGAGGGCATGGCGCAGGTTGCGCCGATCGCGCCCCGATCCGTCCGACTTCGGGGCCCGCCAGGAGCCGTCGAGGAAGCGCGGTTCCAGCCGTGCCCCCGCCTTGTTCAGCAGATCCTGCTCCAGATCGTCCGCCACGCGGCCGATGGAAGAGAGTTCCGAGCCGTCGAAATAGCCGTGGGTGCGCCGGTAGAGGCCATGGAAGAGATTGCGGTTGGCCCATTCGAAATCGAAGGTGAACAGCAGGGCCTCGCGCACGCGCCTGTCGGCGAACAGCGGCCGGCGGGTGTTGAACACGAAGGCCGAAAGGGGCTTGGGCAGGCCCGTCGGCACCACCTCCCTGACGAAGCGCCCCTGTTTCACGGCCGGAAAGTCATAACCCGTGGCCCAGCGCGTGGCATCCGATTCGAAGCGCAGGTCCACCAGCCCTTTCTTGAGCGCCTCGAAGGCCGCCTGGGTATCGCGATAATAGTCGATGATGATGCGGTCCTGGTTGAAATGACCGCGCCGCGAGGGCAAATCCGCTGCCCACCAGTCTTTCCGTCGCTCGAAGACCACCCGCTGCCCGGGGCGCACCTCGGCAATGCGATAGGGGCCGGATCCCAGCAGGGGATTCAGGGTGGTGCGATCGAAGGGATGTTCGGCGAAGAAATGCGCCGGCAGCACCGGCATCAGCCCCAGGATCAGGGGCAGTTCGCGGTCCTCGCCATCGAGGCGGAAGTGCACCGTGTGCGCATCCACAGCCTCGGCCGCCTGCACGCGCGCATAATAGGTGCGGTGATTGAGGCGCCCGTGATCCCGCAGCGTGCGCCAGGAGAAGAGCACGTCCCGAGCCGTCACCGGCCTGCCGTCGGCAAAGCGCGCCCGCGGATCGAGGTGGAAGGTGACGAAGCGCCGGTCCGCCGGCAGCTCCACGGCCCGGGCAACGAGACCATAGAGCGAGAAGGGCTCCGCCCGTGACCGGGCCATGAGCGGCTCGAAGACGAGCTGGCCCACGTGCCACACCCGCTGGCCCTTGATGATGTAGGGATTGAGACTGTCAAAGGAGCCGGTCACCGCAAGCCGGAGCGTGCCGCCCCGGGGCGCCTGCGGATTGACATAGGGAAAGTGCGTGAAATCCGCAGGCAGGGCCGGACGGCCGTGCATGGCCATGCCGTGCATGCGCCTGGCATGCCTGGCACCGGTCTCGCCGGATGGATCCGCAGCGGCATCGGCCGGCATGGCTGACGGTCCGGCACGAGACCCTGGCGCCGGCAGCAGCGCACCGCCGCCCGCGGCCAGAAGCCCTTTCAGGAACAGGCGCCTGCACGTTTTCGGCGAATCGCTCATGAAGAGAATTCTAGAGGCGCATGCCGATGATTTCCATCACACTGCAGGGGCGATCCCCTACGGTTGCTCCCCGGTCCACGATCGTGCCTTGCCAGTGGCGGGGAATGCGGCTAGAGAGAGACAAACCTGCATCTGCACGCATCATGCAGCCATCTCGGCAGTCAGGCTCGGCACGCCGGAGCAGAGAGAGGCGCTTCCATGCCTGGTGCTTTCGCTTGTGATCGGGGACGGACATGATCACGGTCATCCTGGTGATCCATCTCATCATCACCATTGCCCTCATCGGCGTCATTCTCCTGCAGCGGTCCGAGGGCGGAGCGCTGGGCATCGGCGGTTCCTCGCCGGCGGCGCTGTTCTCGGCGCGCGGAGCGGCCAATGCCCTGACCCGGGCCACGGCCGTTCTGGCCACGGCCTTCTTCATCACCTCCATGCTGCTCACCATTCTTTCCGTGCGCAGCCAGCAGCCGGGGTCGGTGTTCGACCGGGTGGCGCCACAGGAAGGCGCGCCGGCCGGCTCCGTCCTGCCACAGTTGCCCAAGGGCCAGCCGTCTGCACCGAAGACACCGGCCACACCGGCACCGGCAGCCCCGAACGCCCCCGGGGAACCGCAAGTGCCCGTGGAACAGTGATCTCGGGAAAATCGGGATTCATCGGCAGGGGCGGAAGGCCTTCCGCCCCTGATCTCTTTGAGGCGCATGCCCCTCGCGGTCGACCAAATGCGAAGGACAGGCGGCCGCAGACGGGCTGGTGATAACGTGGCCAACGTTCTTTGGAAGAAAGCACGGCAGGGCTAGGTAGAAGACGACAGGGGAGATTCCGGCTCAAGGGTCTCGCACCATCCGGGGTCTGCTGGGAGGGGCTTCGGAAGGCGGGACCGGGCCGGCTCCGGAAGACAGGGTGGCACGAGATGGCGCGCTATATCTTCATCACCGGCGGCGTGGTCTCCTCGCTGGGCAAGGGGCTGGCCTCCGCCGCATTGGGAGCGCTTCTGCAGGCTCGCGGCTATTCCGTGCGGCTGCGCAAGCTGGATCCCTATCTCAATGTGGATCCCGGCACCATGAGTCCCTATCAGCACGGCGAGGTCTTCGTCACCGACGATGGCGCGGAGACGGACCTGGATCTGGGGCATTACGAGCGTTTCACCGGCCGCTCCGCCAATCGTGACGACAACATCACTACCGGCCGCATCTACCAGCAGATCATCGCCAAGGAGCGCCGCGGCGACTATCTGGGCGCCACCGTGCAGGTGATCCCGCATGTCACCGACGAGATCAAGCACTTCATCCTCTCCGGCAACGAGGACTACGACTTCGTCCTGTGCGAGATCGGCGGCACGGTGGGCGACATCGAGGCGCTGCCCTTCTTCGAGGCCATCCGTCAGCTGGGCAACGAACTGCCGCGTGGCAGCTGTGCCTACATGCACCTGACTCTCGTGCCCTACATCCCGGCTGCTGGCGAGCTGAAGACCAAGCCCACCCAGCATTCCGTGAAGGAGCTGCGTTCCATCGGCATCCAGCCGGATGTGCTGCTGTGCCGCGCCGACCGGCCCATTCCGGAGAACGAACGGCGCAAGATCGCCCTGTTCTGCAACGTGCGCCCCTCCGCCGTCATCCAGGCGCTGGACGTGCCGTCCATCTATGACGTGCCCGTTGCCTATCACGAGGAGGGGCTGGACAACGAGATCCTGCACGCCTTCGGCATCGAGGGCGCGCCGCGGCCGGATCTTGCGCGCTGGAAGGAGATCTCGGAACGCATTCACAATCCCGAGGGCGAGGTGACCATCGCCATCGTTGGCAAGTACACGGGGCTCAAGGATGCCTACAAGTCGCTGATCGAGGCGCTCACCCACGGTGGCATCGCCAACCGTGTGCGCGTGAACCTGAAATGGATCGAATCGGAAATCTTCGAGCAGGAGGATCCGGCCCCCTGGCTGGAGGACGTGCACGGCATCCTCGTGCCTGGCGGCTTCGGCGAACGCGGGGCGGAAGGCAAGATCGCCGCGGCCCGTTTCGCCCGCGAGCGGCGCGTGCCCTATTTCGGCATCTGTTTCGGCATGCAGATGGCGGTCATCGAGGCGGC
>CAZNLW010000074.1:0-11475 GCA_964574205.1 uncultured Rhizobiaceae bacterium
CAAGGTTGCGGCGAGGCCCCGCACAGGCCCCATCGTGCACATGCTCCTGCCGTTGATTGCGGCCCGGCGGACCATGACCTTACCGCTGTTCGACAAGGCGGGTCAGCAGCTCGATCTCGCGACGGAGCTTCTCGTCCTTCTCGATCTCGCGCTCGATCTTGCGCACGGCATGCAGCACCGTGGAGTGATCGCGGCCGCCGAAACGCCGCCCGATCTCCGGCAACGAGCGGGAGGTGAGCTTCTTGGCCAGATACATGCCGACCTGGCGTGGCAAGACAATGGAACGGGCGCGGCGCGGCGAAAGGAGATCCGCCTTGGGCACGTTGTAGTGCCGACCAACGACACGCAGAATGTCGTCGATGCGCACGGGCTGGCTCTCGCCGGGACCGGTGAGGTCCTTCAGCGCGCGGGCGGCCAGCTCCACGGTGACCTCCCCGCCTCCCATGAGATTCTGGGTGGCGATCACGCGGTTGAGCGCCCCTTCCAGTTCGCGACCACCGCCCGTGACCACGCCGGCAATATATTCCAGAACGTCTTCGCCGATGCGAATGGACGGATCGCGCTGGCAGGCCTGATGCAGCTTGCGTCGGAGAATGGCCAGACGCAGGTCGCGATCGGGCCGATCGATGTCCACCACCAAGCCACCATTGAGACGCGAACGCATCCGCTCGTCGATCTTGTCCAGCTGGCTGGGCGGCACATCGGCAGCAATCACCACCTGCCGCTTGGCATCCACCAGGGAGTTGAAGGTGTGGCAGAATTCCTGCTGCATGGTGCGCCCCTGGAGGAACTGGAAATCGTCAATGAGCAGCACGTCCACGGACTGGAAGAGATCCTTGAAGGCCAGCATGTCACGCGATTTCAGAGCCGCCAGGAAGTGATACATGAAGCGCTCGGCGGTTATGTAGAGAAGGGTGCGGCCCGGCTGGGTGCGGCGGATATGCCAGGCAATGGCGTTGAGCAGGTGCGTCTTGCCCAGGCCGGCCGCGGAGTGGATGAACAGCGGATTGATGCGCACCGGCGAGCCAGCCGGCTGCTCGGCCACACGGCGAGCCGCCGCCAGCGCCAGCATGTTGGACGGGCCGGAGACAAAGGTCTCGAACGTGAGAGCCGGATCCAGCGGCGAACCCTTCTCGTCCAGCGGCGAGGCTGGCGCGGCCACGGACGACACTGCCGTCTCCCCGGCCGTGGAGGCCTCTGCCGGCTGCCGTGCGGGGCGCGGACGGGCGGCATCGCGCACGATCACCACCACCTCGTTCACACCTTCGAAGGCCTCGCTGCAGAGGCGCACGAGCAGCTCCTGATAGTGGGTCTCGATCCAGCTCTTGAGAAAGCGCGTGGGCACCGAGGCGCGCAGGCGCGGCGGCGTGACCTCCTCCAGCCGCATGCGCCCGAACCAGCTGGTGAAGAGATCCTTGCCCAGCTCTGCCTGCAGCCGGTCCATGACCCGCCGCCAGGCGAGCACCACCTCGTCCGCCATGTCATCCTGCATGTGCCCAGACCGCATCTTCTCGGCCACGCCCGTGTGCCCCATCGGAATGCCCCTCTTCATGCCTGATCCTCTCGCCATCCGACATGGCCCCGCCGGGTCTTGCGCCCTTCACGGGGACAAAGCCTGCCCTTCGGGAGAAAGCCCTTTCTCCCGTTCGCCACCGCCAAGAGCCGTGTGTGACGCCTTCAGGTGCAGAACGGCTCGAAACGCCATCCACTCCTGCGCCTGGCGTTCATCCCACGGCCGGCTTCAGCCGCCATGCCAGACAACAAGCCCCTGCCCCTCGTCTCCTGCCCCAAAGGTTGGCGCAAGACCATCAACCATCATGACTGCCCCCTGCATGGTTCCATTCAAGTGTGGCTGCGCCCGACCTGCACGGACACGACACCCGTGCATGCCAAGCCCCCGATCGTCTGTTGGAACGCGAGATACTCCCACTCGGCACGGACCTCGGACAAACGCCTGCCGTCAGGACAACACGCCCATCCGGCAACCCCTGTCCAGCAGCCCGGGAAGGCTCAGGCCGTGAAGACGGACAGACCCCCTGTTCTTGCGTTCCGGCCCCGTGAGCTGCCTCACCGGCAGGCCCCTTTCTGCCTGTCTGTCGCTTCGGAAACGGTGCGGCAAGACGATCCGGTCACCTCCTGCCACCCTGTCGCCTTCCCTCGTGTCGCGGGGACGATGGCGCCGTGGCCATCGCTGGAGAGGACTATAGCGTTGCCCCCTTCCGGCTGGCAATGCCTGCCGACCGGTGGCTGTCGGATCCGGCAAGGGAAGCCTGTCGAGAGAATGTGGACGAGACACCGGCAGGGCCATTTCAAGGGCTTGAGTCTTGGGCACGAATCGAAAGTCAAGGGGGAAAGGGCATCTATCCCCAGTGCACGCTGCGCGAGTCGGATTTGCCCGGCCTGGCCGGCTGTTCCGTTTCGGGAAAATAGTCATAATTTTAAGGTATGCGGGCAAGGCATTGAAAAGCATAACTGTTTTGTGACAGGGTCGAATCGCGGATTCGGCGATTCCCGTCCCGCCAGATCTCTACCTACCGTTGCAGATGGCGAGTCAGACGGATTTCCAGCTTCTGCCAGATGCGGCGCAGGGTTTCGACGACGGCCAGATAAAGCACCGCCGCCCAGAGATAGACCGAGAAGTCGAAGGTGCGGGCGAAGGCCAGGCGGGTGGCACCCATGAGGTCAAGAATGGTAACCACAGAAGCAATGGCCGAGCCCTTGATCATGAAGATGATCTCGTTGCCCAGAGGGCGCAGGGCGGTGATCATTGCCTGCGGCAGGATGATGCGGAAGACGGTCACGGGTTTCGACAGGCCGAGCGCAGCCGCGGCCTCCCATTGCCCTTTCGGCACGGTGGCGATGGCCACGCGGTAGATCTCCGCCTGATAGGCGGCGGTGTTGAGCGTGAAGGTGAGGAGCACACAATACCAGGCCTCGCGGAAGATCCCCCACAAGCCCCAGTCCTGCAGCCAGGGGCGCAGCTGTCCGGCTCCATAATAGACGAGAAAGACCTGGGCGAGCAGCGGCGTGCCGCGAAAGAAGGCCATGTAGCCCCGGGCCAGCAGCGCCAGCCAGCGCGGACCGGCAAGGCGTGCCCCGGCCACGAGCAGGCCGATGATGGCGCCCAGGGACACGGGCAGAACAACGAGGACCACCGTGATCCCCAACCCATTCAGCATGCGCGGTGCATAGCGGGCGAAAACCGCCGGATCGAATCCCTGCACCAGCACCCAGAGGGCCCCGGCGGCGGCAAGCATCCAGATACCCATGCACACGATTCCCAGCGTGCGCCAGGGGCGATGCCGCCGGGTTCGCGGTGACGGGGGATGGTCTCTGGCGGTTCTGGCAGCGCCTGTGGTCATCGCGTGGCCTCCCCGCGGTTGAGACGGTGCTCGAGAAGGGCTATGCCGCGTCCCGAGATGACCGAAAGCGCCAGATAGAGACCACAGGCCAGCGTGTAGAAAAGGATGGGCTGCTTGGTGACACCGACGGCCACGGAGGTCATGCGCAGCAATTCGTCGAGCGCAATGACAGAAACGAGCGAGGTCTCCTTCAGCAGCACGAGCCAGAGATTGCCGAGACCGCCAAGGGCAAGGCGCAAAAGCTGCGGCAGGATGACCAGACGAAAGGTCTGCCAACGCGACAGGCCGAGGGCCCAGGCCCCCTCCCATTGCCCCTTGGGAATGCCGTGAAAGGCGGAAAGGAACACCTCCGCGGCATAAGACGAAAACACAAGCCCCAGGGCCAGCATGCCGGCGAGAAAGGCATTGACCTCCACATAGGTGTCGGTGAACAGGCCGACGATGGCCTGCAGGGCCATCTGGCCGCCGTAGTAGACGATGAAGATGGTGAGCAGCTCCGGCAGGCCCCGAAAGATGGTGGTGTAGATGCGCGCCGCGCGCACCAACAGGGGTTCACCGGAGATCTGCGCCAGGGCGAGCAGCAGCCCAAAGGCCAGGCCGAACGGCAGGGTGGCGAGGGCCAGGGAAACGGTCATCATGAGCCCCGCTGCCAACTCGTCGCTCCAGCCTGCATCTCCCCAGGCCAGAAGCCCCAGCCATTCCGGCATGTGCCGCTCCCCTCATGCGCCCGTTCTTCACGTCCCGGCCTGCCCCTCCGGCCGAGCCATGGGCAGGCTCTTCGGGCCAGTCGACCGTGTGCACGCGCCCCCGCCAATCGCTCTCAAGGGTGGCGGGGGCGGCCCCTGCCGTCAAGAGGCCGGCGATCTTCTTGCACAGCCGGGCCGCCATGGGGTGGCCGGGCCCGAGCCGGCACACCGGGCTCAGCTTTCCGCGCCACCGTTGCCGCCATCCCGGTTCAGGACGCGGCCAGCAACGGCATCCAGCTTGCGCAAAAGCGCGGGGTCGCGAGCCTCGGGGGCGGTGATGACGGCATGCTCCAGGGCCATGTGCGAGCCAGCCGGGCAGGGCTCGAACACACGGGGAAAATCGGCCACCAGTCGGCGCACCAGACGGGCAGCATTGTCGGCGTTCTGCTGCATGACCTGGAGGATGGCCGTGATGTCCACCTCACCATGCTCCTCGTGCCAGCTGTCATAGTCGGTGACCATGGCCACGGTGGCATACTTGATCTCGGCCTCGCGCGCGAGCCTGGCCTCGGGCATGTTGGTCATGCCGATGACATCACATCCCCAGGCCCGGTACATGTGCGATTCAGCCAGGGTGGAAAACTGCGGCCCCTCCATGGCGAGATAGGTGCCGCCGCGATGATACCTGAGGCCTTCCGCCTTGCAGGCGGCCTCGATGCGGTCCACCAGCGCGGGCGAGACCGGCCGGGCCATGGAGACATGGGCCACGCAGCCCTTGCCGAAAAAACTCTTGGGCCGGGCGAAGGTCCGGTCGATGAACTGGTCCACGAGCACGAAAGTGCCCGGCGACAGCTCCTCGCGGAAGGAACCGCAAGCGGACAGCGAGACGAGGTCTGTCACACCCAGGCGCTTGAAGCCGTCGATGTTGGCCCGGTAGTTGATGTCGGTGGGCGAGAGGCGATGCCCCTTGCCGTGACGGGGCAGGAAAACCACCTTCAGACCCTCCACCTCGCCGACAAGATAATCGTCCGAGGGCTCGCCCCAGGGGGTGTGCACGCGCACGTGTTCGGCATTTTCAAGCGCGATGCCGTAGAGCCCCGATCCGCCGATGATGCCGAGCACCGCTCTCCTGCTCATGATGGCCTTGCCTCCCCTCCTTGCGTGACAACTGGCAATGGTCCGTGGCGGCATGCTGACACGGTGAGAAAGTGACATGGTGACATGGTGACATGGTGACAGGGCCACGCGTGCCGCCCAGCCTTCATTCCCTGCCGCCGCTGCATAGCATCGCGGCCGCGCGTGCAAAAGGCCCGGAAAGCGTGATTCGCCGCTTCCCGGGCCCGGATGCCGTCCGATTGCGGGATCGCCGTGTCGGCTGCCGCATCAGTGCTTCACACGGCTCCAGAGCGCATGCTTCACGGCATACATGAGCAGGGCAAAGACACCCATGTAGATCAGGGCCATGAGGCCGATGCGCTTGCGCTCCTCCATCTTGGGCATGGCCACCCAGGCGAGAAAGGCCGCCACGTCGGTCGCCTCCTGCTCCAGCGTGGGCGCGGTGCCGTCGGCATACTCCACGTCCTCTCCAGCCAGGGGAGGCGGCATGGCGATCCAGTGGCCCGGGAAGTAGGGGTTGTAGTTCAGCCCCTCCTTCTCCTCGCCGTGGGGCGGATCCTCATAGCCCATGATCAGGGAGCGCACATACTCCGGCCCGCCGTTGCCCTTGAAGAGCTTGAGGATGGGCGAGATGTACCAGGGATAGTACCAGCCCTCGCGCGCCTTGATGATGAGCGAGAGATCGGGCGGCAGGGCGTTGTTGTTGGCCGCGCGCGCCGCCTGCTCGTTGGGATAGGGGCTGGGAATCGTATCCGACAGGCGCCCCGGACGGGTGAACATCTCGCCCTCGTCGTTGGGGCCGTCCACGATTTCGTATTCCGCGGCGAAGGCCTTGGCCTGCTCCTCGGTGAACTCAGGCCCACCCGGCTCCGCCAGATTTCGGAAGCGCAGGTATTTCAGCGAATGACAATTGTGGCAGACTTCCTTGAACACCTTCCAGCCCCGCTGCAGCTGGGCGCGATCGAAGGTGCCGAAGGGGCCCTCGAAGCTGAAGTCGTAGTCCTCGGCATTCTTCTGCGCCGCACCCGAGGCCAGTGCCGGGCCCGTCATGATCGCCACGGCCAGCCCCAAGGCGGTGAACAGCTTGGTGATCGTCTTCATGATCCTTGGTCCCTCACATTCACGTGTCCTTGAGGCTCATGCCTTCGCTCCGGCCTCGCCGCCCTGCTTGCCCAGCACCGCCTCGGAGATGGAGGCCGGCATGGGCCTGGGCTTCTCGATGTAGCCCAGCAGCGGCAGGATCACCAGAAAGTGGATGAAATACCAGGCCGTGGCAATGCGGGCCACCAGCAGCCAGGCCCCCTCTGCCGGCTGCGAACCGGCAATGCCCAGCACCAGGCAGGCGAGAACCAGCAGCCAGAAGAACTGGCGATAGAGCGGCCGGTACCTGGCGGAGCGCACCTTCGACGTATCCAGCCAGGGCAGGAAAAAGAGCACGATCAGCGAGCTGAACATGACAACCACGCCGCCCAGCTTGTCCGGAATGGCGCGCAGCATGGCGTAGAAAGGCAGGAAATACCACTCCGGAACGATGTGCGGCGGGGTGTTCAGCGGGTTGGCCGGCACAAAGTTGATGGAGTGCCCCATGTACCAGGGCGAGTAGAACACGAAAGCCGCATAGACCATGAGAAAGACCACAATCGCAAAGAGGTCCTTCATGGTGTAGTAGGGATGGAAGGGCAGCGTGTCCTGCTCGTCCTTCACGTCAATGCCGTCCGGATTGTTGTTGCCGGTGACGTGCAGTGCCCAGATATGCAGGAACACCAGCGCCGCCAGCACGAAGGGCAGCAGGTAGTGCAGCGAGAAGAAGCGCTGCAGCGTGGGATTGCCCACCGAGAAGCCGCCCCACAGCCACTTCACCAGGGGATCGCCAATCACCGGAAAGGCAGAAAAGAGGTTGGTGATCACCACTGCCGCCCAGTAGCTCATCTGCCCCCAGGGCAGCACGTAGCCCATGAAGGCCGTGGCCATCATGACAATGAAGATGATCACGCCGATCATCCACAGCACCTCGCGCGGGCTCTTGTAGGAGCCGTAGTAGAGACCGCGGAAGATGTGGACATAGACCGCAAGGAAGAAGAAGGCGGCGCCGTTGGCATGCATCCAGCGCAGCAGCCAGCCGTAATTCACGTCCCGCATGATCATCTCGACAGAGTCGAAGGCGAGATCCACATGCGGGGTGTAATGCATCACCAGGACGATGCCGGTGAGAATCTGGATGGCCAGCATGGTGGCTGCGATACCGCCAAACGTCCACCAGTAGTTCAGGTTGCGCGGCGTCGGAAAGTCCACCAACTGGGCCCGGACCACCGAGAGGATCGGCAGACGCGCATCCAGCCAGCGGGCCACCGGATTCTTGAATTCATACTGAGAATGTCCACTCATGATCTGATCGCTCCCCTCAGCCGATCACGATCTTCGTGTCGGAGATGTACTTGTAGGGCGGAATGTCCAGGTTGCGCGGCGCCGGCCCCTTGCGGATGCGGCCTGCCGAATCGTAGTGCGATCCATGGCAGGGACAGAACCAGCCGTCATAGTCGCCCTGCTCGCCCAGCGGCACACAGCCCAGATGCGTGCAGATGCCGATCTGGACGAGATACTTCTCGTTGACCTTGCCGTTGGCATCCTTCACGCGGTTCTCGTCCGTGGCCGGGGCATCCGGCGGCAGGTTGGCATTGCGCGCGATCGGATCCTTCAGCTCGGCCAGCGGCGTGGTCTTCGCCTCCTCGATCTCCTTGGGCGTGCGATGGCGGATGAAGACGGGCTTGCCGCGCCACTTGATGGTGACACCCTGCCCCTCCTCGAGCTGGCCAAGGTCGAACTCCGTGGAAGCCAGCGCCAGCACGGAAGCATCCGGATTCATCTGGTCGATGAACGGCCAGAGCGCCAGCGCCGTGCCCACGGCCCCCACCGTTCCGGTCGCGACAAAGAGGAAATCGCGCCGCGTGACGTCTGTCTTGTCTGCTGTGGTCATGGTTCCAGATCCCTTGGCTTGATCCCTGCCGGCAAGGCCACTCCCCCGTATCGCATCATGCAGGCAGGCCGCACCCATGCGGCCGCCCGGCCGGCATGGCTGGCGGTTTTTTTACATTGCCGTTGGGCAATGTCCAGTCTTGAAGTGTCGCACCCCTTCCCACCGCCCGGTTGCAATGGCCGTTCATGACGGACGTCACGCGATATCCCCGGCGAGAGGGGCAAAGCGGAAAGCCGAAGAGGTCAGAAGCCGTTTTCGCGGGCGATCTCGTGGAAGGGGCGAATGGCACGGGCCCCCAGTTGCTGGATGATTTCCGCTGCCGCAAGCGCCCCCAGGCGGGCACACTCGGCGACGGGACGGCCTTCCACATAGCCGGCCAGGAAACCAGCCGCAAAGAGATCCCCGGCCCCGGTGGCATCCACCACCCTTTCTACGGGGCGGGCCTCGATGACATGCACATCATCGCCTTCCACGACCACGGCGCCGGCAGCGGAGCGCGTGAGCACGGCCAGCGGGCAATGGGCCTTCACCGCATGCATGGCATCGTCGAAATAGCGCACCTGATAGAGCGCCTTGATCTCCGCCTCGTTGGCGAAAAGAATGTCCACGCTGTTCGCAATCAGCTCCAGGAAGCTGTCGCGATGGCGGTCCACACAAAAGGCATCGGAGAGACTGAGCGCTACCTTGCGCCCGGCGGCGCGGGCAATGTCGGCGGCCTTGCGAAAGGCCTCCTTGGCGCGGGGTGGATCCCAGAGATAGCCCTCCAGATAGACAACGGCAGAATCACGCACCAGCGTCTCGTCCACATCCTCGGGCCCCAGGTTCTGGGCAGCTCCCAGCCAGGTGTTCATGGTGCGCTCGCCATCGGGAGTGACCAGCACCAGGCAGCGGGCGGTGGTGGGTCCCTCCGTGGCCGGTGGCGTGGCGAAATGCACGCCCAGCGAGCGGATGTCATGAGCGAAGACATCGCCCAGCTGATCGTTGCGGACCTTGCCGATGAACGCCGCACGACGGCCGAAGGACGCCACGCCGGCAATGGTGTTGGCCGCCGAACCGCCGGACATCTCCAGCGTCGGCCCCAGGCTCTCGTAGAGTTCCTCGGCCTCCACCTCGTCGATAAGGCGCATGGCCCCCTTGACGAGATCGTGCTTCACCAGAAACTCCTCGTCCACATGCGCCAGGACATCGACAATGGCATTGCCGATAGCCAGCACATCAAAGCGGCAGCCTTCGGCCCGTGTCGTCATGATCGTTCGCGCTCCCGTTCTCCCCTCTCCGTTGCGTCGGCCGCACCTGCCGCCTGCACGTGGATCCGGCCGGCAGGGCGCCCCGACAGAACGGCGGCAGTATAGGGGCCGTCGCCGGGATTGCAATGCACGCAAGGGACGCCCGGGGCCTTCCGGGGCACGGAAGGGGGGCGCATGATTCACCGTATTAAGAAAAACTTTTTCTGATACCAAAGAATTATATGCTACCACTTGTCGCAGGCTGTAGGACTCGGAGGGCATCCGCATCCTGCACCCGCAGGCCGCAGCAGAGAGACGGCCTGCATCCTTCATTCCAGTCTCGATCCAGTCTTGCCAATCCGGGAGACGTCGCCGTGAAAACCGAAGGCCGCATCCATCCGGACAATCCGCTCGATCCCGAGCTGTTCGGAACTGCCGAACGTGCCCTGTGCAACCTCACCCAGCCGGAGCTCTACGAGCTCGCCATCGCCCGTGGCGAGGGGCTGGTGACCGATTCCGGCGCGCTGAGGGTGCTGACGGGGCAGCACACGGGCCGCTCCGCCCAGGACAAGTTCACCGTGCGCGATGACACCACCGAAAACACGGTGTGGTGGGACAACAATGCGGCCATGTCGGAAACCCACTTCACGCGCCTGAAGGCCGACTTTGCCGCACACATGAAGGGCAGGACGCTCTTCGTTCAGGATCTCTACGGCGGTGCCGACCCGAAGCACCGCATCCGTGTGCGGGTGGTGACGGAAAATGCCTGGCATGCGCTGTTCATCCGCTATCTGCTCCGGCGGCCGGAAATCGGGGAACTGGCCAGCTTCACCCACGAGCTGACGGTGGTGGACCTGCCCTCCTTCAAGGCGGATCCGGCACGGCACGGCACCCGCACATCCACGGTGATCGCCCTCAATCTCACCGAGAAACTCATTCTCATCGGCGACACCTCCTATGCCGGCGAGATCAAGAAATCCGTGTTCACGACGCTCAACTACCTGCTGCCGGAACGCAACGTGCTGCCCATGCACTGTTCCGCCAACGTGGGCGCGAAGGGTGACGTGGCGCTTTTCTTCGGGCTTTCCGGTACAGGCAAGACGACACTGTCCTCCGACCCGGCACGCACGTTGATCGGTGACGACGAGCACGGCTGGTCGGATGACGGCATCTTCAACTTCGAGGGCGGCTGCTATGCCAAGACCATCCGGCTCTCGGCAGAGGCGGAGCCGGAAATCTGGCAGGCCTGTCACACCTGGGGCACGATCCTGGAGAACGTCGTGCTGGATGACCTGCGCCGCCCCGACTTCGACGACGCCCGCTACACGGAGAACGGACGGGCGGCCTATCCCCTGCATTACATTCCCAATGCCTCGGAGACCGGCATGGCCGGGCAACCGCAAAACGTGATCTTCCTGACCGCCGATGCCTTCGGCGTGATGCCGCCGATCGCGCGCCTGACACCGGCGCAGGCCATGTATCATTTCCTTTCCGGCTACACGGCCAAGGTGGCGGGTACGGAAAAGGGCATCACGGAGCCGGTGGCCACCTTCTCCACCTGCTTCGGGGCGCCGTTCATGCCCAGGCATCCTTCCGTCTATGGCAACATGCTGCGCCAGCGCCTGCAGCAGACGGGCGCGACATGCTGGCTGGTGAACACGGGCTGGACGGGCGGTCCCTATGGCGAGGGACACCGCATGCCCATCCAGGTGACGCGAGCCCTGCTGCATGCGGCCCTCGACGGCTCACTGAACACTGCCGAATTCCGCATCGACCCGTGGTTCGGCTTCGAGGTGCCAGTCGCCGTGCCGGGTGTGGATCCGAAGATCCTGGATCCGCGCGGCACCTGGTCCGATCCGGCACGCTATGACGAACAGGCGGCACGGCTGGCGACCATGTTCAACGAGAACTTTGCGACGTTCCTGCCGCATGTGGACGAGGAGGTGAAGGCAGCCGCGCCGAAGGTGCAGCAGCCGGCCTGAAGCCTGCCTTTCCTCAAGACTGCAGGCGCTCATGCCCTTCTGGAGAGATCATCCCTCTCCGCAGTCGAACGTGAAGAAAAAACAATGCGTCCTGCTGGCTCAGAGCCCGGCCCGGCGCCAGCAGGACAG
>CAZNLW010000075.1:0-11433 GCA_964574205.1 uncultured Rhizobiaceae bacterium
GATGAAATCGCTGAAAGCGACGCCCCGAAGGGGCGTCCTTGACAATCATGGGCTTGTGGAAAAAACAGCCCTGTCCGGGACAGCCCCGAAAAGTTTTCCAGCCTGCTCGGCAGGCTGGAAAACTTTTCTTCACGTTCGACTGGAGAGAACGCCCGGATCGCGCGTTGATGCCGCGCCGGCCCGTTTCGAAGAGTTCACGTTTCACCGAGCGCCCGGGCCAGCCCATCCGCCAGGGCCGCAAGGCGGGAATCCCCGGCCCGCTCCCTTCGCACCGCCAGCACCGCCTGCGAGCGCAGGATCACACCGTCGTCCAGAACCTTCAGCCGGTTGGCCCGCAAGGTGGATCCGGTGGACGTGATGTCCACGACGAGCTCCGCCATGCCGGCGGCTGGCGCGCCTTCCGTCGCCCCCAGCGAAGTCACCGTGCGATAGCCGGCAATGCCGTGCCGGGCGAAGAACTGCCGGGTCAGCCGCAGATACTTGGTGGCCACCCTCAGCCGTCGTCCGTGGCGGGCGTGAAAGTCTTCCGCAATTTCCTCCAGATCCGCCATGGTGGCGCAGTCCAGCCAGGCTTCCGGCACCGCCACCACCACATCCGCGTGTCCGAACCCCAGCCTCTGCACCACCCGCACCGTTTCCGACCAGTGCGGAATGGTCTCCTGCAGCAGGTCCTCGCCGGTCACGCCGGCATCCACCTTGCCGGTCTTCAGGTGGTGGGCGATTTCCGAGGCGGAAAGAAAGGCGATCTCCGCATTCTCCAGGCCGTCGATGACGCCGCGATAGCCCCGCGCATGTCCCGGGCGGTGCACGGGATATCCCGCCGCGGCGAGCAGCGCTGCCGCCTTCTCCATCAGTCGCCCTTTGGAAGGCAGCGCGATGACGAGCCGCTGCGCGGAATCCCTTTCGCTCATGCCGCCCCTCCCCCAGTGGCCATCAGCAGCCGCTCCGTATGGATGCCGAAACCGCAGGCCGGCGCATCCGGTCCGCCCAGGCTCGCCAGCAGGTCGTCATAGCGCCCGCCGCCGGCCACCGGCACGCGCCGCCCGCCGATCTCCGCCTCTGCCTGGAACACGAAGCCCGTGTAATAGTCGAAGGCACGACCGAAGTCGGCAGCGAACGTGACGTCTGCAGAACGCGCGCCAAGGGATTCCGCCATCAGCGAAAACCGCCGTTCGAGATTCTCAAGTGCCGCTGCAAATGCGCCCCCTGCCTGTCCGGCAAGTCGGGTCAGGGCGGCAAGCGCCACCTCCGGCGCGCCTTCCACCTCCAGCAGCGAAAGGATGAGCTGCCCCTTTTCCCCTGGCAGTCGTGGTGCGCGCCGGTCCTCCGCCTTTTCCAGCAGCCGTCGGGCGATCTCCTCTGGGGTGCGTCCGCCCACGGGCGCAAGCCCTGCCTCTGCCAGATGCCGCTCCACCAGCCTGGTCACGGCCTTCAGGTCCGGCGCCTCCATGGCCACCACCATGTCCACCAGCGCGGAGAGCGAGGACCGCGCAGGGGCGGCCGCCTCGCCGGTCATTTCCATGAGTGTGTGGCGAAAGTCCTCCGGGCGGCGAAAGCGCATGAGCAGGCGCCGCCGCCAGCGTGCCGGCATGTCGATGTCCGCCAGCAGCGCGCGGATCAGTCCGATGTCGCCCAGCCGCAGCGACAGACGGGGCAATCCCGCCTCTCCGAGAGCCTGCAGGCAGAGAGCAAACAGCGCCGCATCCGCCGCCACCGCATCGGCATGGCCGAACCATTCCACCCCTGCCTGCCAGGACTCGTCCGGATACAGCGGATCGCCATTGGCGTGGTAGCGAAACACCGGTCCCAGATAGCAGTAGCGGGCCTCCCTGCGCGGATCCGCCGCTACCGCCAGATGGTAGCGACACGTGGGGATGGTGAGATCCGGCCGCAGGCACAGCTCCTGCGCTCCGTCCGGATCGGCGAAAAGGTAGGTACGCGCACGGATGGCCTCGCCCGAGCGCTCCAGGAACACATCCGCCGGCTGCAGGATGGGCGGTTCGATGCGCCGAAATCCTGCCAGCTCGAACAGCGCCAGCATGGCCGCATGCTGATCGGCCAGCCGCTGCCGATCGATGGCAGGAACAGTCTCCTTGCCCTCACCGGTTCCCGGCGTCCTGGCCGATGCCGCTCCCTGCGCCGGATCCATGCCGCTCACTCCCCGCGTGCCGCCATGGAAGGATCATCAGCGTCGCTGCCCGACCCTGCGGCATCCCGTGCCTGGGCAGCCAGCATCTTCCTGACGGCATCCACCAGCCGCGCCCGCGGCACGGAGACCTGCGCCGGGCGCTGCGCGATCCATTCCTCGCGCGAGGCGATGGCCTCGGCCTGGCGCCGCCCCTCGACCAGATCCTTGATCTGCACCTCGTTGCGGGCGCGCTCGTTCTCGCCCTCGATCACCGCCAGCGGCGCCCCGCGCCGGTCGGCATACTTCATCTGGGCCTTGAGGCCTGAGGTGCCCATGTACATCTCCGCGCGAATGCCCGCCTGGCGCAGCTCCGTCACCATGCGCCAGTAATCGGCCACGCGCTCGCGATCCAGCACCAGCACCACCACCGGCGCGGCCTGCGCCTGTGCCTGCAGTCGACCCAGATGCGTCAGGGCCGCATGCAGCCGCGACACGCCCACCGAAAAGCCCGTGGCCGGCACCTTCTCGCCGCGGAAGCGTGCCACCAGGTCGTCGTAGCGCCCGCCGCCGCCCACGGAGCCGAAGCGCACTGTCCGCCCTTCCTCGTCGGTGATCTCGAAGGTGAGCTCCGCCTCGAACACCGGTCCCGTGTAATAGCCAAGCCCGCGCACCACGGCCGGGTCGAAGGCCACACGCTCCTCGCCATAGCCGGCCGCATCCAGGAAGGCCGCCATTTCCGACAATTCCGCTATGCCTTCCGCGCCCCGTTCGGAAGATCCGATCAGTGTCTCGAGACGGGCGATGATGTCTGCCCGGCCACCGCCTTCCAGCCCGGCTTCCACGAAGGCCATGACCCTGGCGATCTGGTCCGCGTCCAGCCCCGCTCCCCGGGTGAAGTCGCCGGATTCGTCCAGCCGCCCCTCTCCCAGGAGTTGACGCACGGCCTCCGGCCCCAGCCTGTCCAGCTTGTCGATGGCGCGCAGGATGGTGAGCCGCGAGGCCTCGCTGGCCTGGCCGATGGTCTCCAGCACGCCGTCCAGGATCTTGCGGTTGTTCACCTTGAGCACGTAGTCGCCACGGGCAATGCCCAGCCGCTCGAAGGTATCCGCCGCCATCATGCACACTTCCGCATCGGCCAGCACCGAGGCCGTGCCCACGGAATCCGCATCGAACTGCATGAACTGGCGATAGCGACCGGGTCCCGGCTTCTCGTTGCGGAACACCCAGCCCGCCCGCCAGCTGCGGAAGGGCTTGGGCAGCCGGTCGAAATGCTCCGCCACGTGTCGCGCCAGCGGTGCCGTCAGGTCATAGCGCAGCGAGAGCCACTGCCCGTCCTCGTCCTGCAGCGAAAAGACCCCCTCGTTCGGCCGGTCCTCGTCCGGCAGGAACTTGCCCAGACATTCGGTATATTCGAAGAAGGGCGTCTCCAGCGCCTCGAAGCCATAGGATTCATAGACTTCACGAATGGTGTCCACCATCCGCCGCGTGGCGGCGATCTCCGCCGGCGGAATGTCGCGAAAGCCCTTGGGCAGACGCGCCTTGGGGCGCGCGGGCGTCTTCTTCTTGCCACTGGCCATGAACGGATCCTGACTACGGAAAAGCTTTCCGAAAGCGACACTCGGGGGCACGGCCATGCCGGCAGCCGGCCTTGCGCATGCCATGGGCTTCTAGCCCATCCCCCGCCTCCGAGGCAACACTCCAGCCGCACGCCGCGGCGACAACCGGTTCCCTCGGTCAAGACCGAGCTTTACGGTCGGTAAAGGATTGGTTGCCATCCTTCGCCCAGGGAGAGCCAGGGAGAGGATGAAAACCGGGGGATCAGGACCGATGGACATCGCACCTCTCAGCCGCATCGACTGCATTCTGCTGCACGAGACGGACCACGCCCTGCCGACGGAAGAGCTGCGCCGGCGCGTGACGGCCGTTCTGACCACAGCCGGGCTCGATCCCGTGGAAGATCCCGCCGGTGCAGGCGGCTCCGGCCAGGCGGTCGCGTTCCGGGCTGGCCACTGGCACATCCGGGTCCGGTTCACGCCCGCCCCCTTGGCCCGCGAAAGTCTGCGGCACACGCTCTCCCAGCCCTATACCCGCACCATCTTTCCCGAAGCGGAGAAGGTGATAGAGGCCCATGCCGCCCACACCCTCGTGTCCCTCGAGAAGAGGGCGGCCCCCTCTCCTCTCGCCGGAGAGGCGCAGCCCTTCACCCACAGCAAGGAGATCATGCCGGCCATGTCGCTGGTGGCCCTGCTCGCCCGCGAGCTGATGTCGCGCCAGCCGGCCGTGGCCATTTATTGGGCGCCGAGCGATCATCTGCTGCCGCCACACCTGTTCGAGACGCTCACTTCGGACACGCGCCTGATCCTGCTCAACATCCGTCCGGAATACTTTGCCGGGAAGGCCGCCGCCGGCCAGCCACAGCCCGTGGGCATGATCGCCTGGGGCACGCAGCATCTGCTGGGACGGCTGCTCGTCTTCGAACCGGCCGCCATTTCCCCCGGTGACCTGCAGGGTCTGGCCGCCGGCATTGTGGCGACGATTCTGCAGGACGGCAGGCTCCCCGAGCCCGGAGAGCGTCTTCAGGCTCTGGAAACCCGCTGGCACGCCAGGGTGCAGGCGGCTTCCCGCCCCCTCGGCAAGGGGATCATGCCCCTGCGTCTCCTGCCGGTGCCCGCCGCGGCGAAAGAGACGACCAGGGAAAGCCTCGAGGGAGACCAGGCGGCAACCGGTCCTTCCTCTCGACCGGCGAATGTTGCGGAGACCACGCCGGACACCGACCTGGATCGCCTGCCCACCGAGGTGCGGGAAAAGATCCTGGAACAGCGCCGCCTTCGCGAGCACGTGGGCGGCAGCATGGAGATGGGCGCCTTCCGGAACTGGATCACGAATGCCGCCGCCGGCCTCCTGGTCTCCGTTTTCGCGGTCACCCTGTTCATCGGTTACTGGAATGACAGCAGCATGGAAGGGCCAAAAGCCCTTCCGAAGGCGGAGAGACTGGCCGACAGGCCACTCCAGGCAGAGAGGAGCCCCCGCACGGCAACCCGGCACTTTCCGGACCGCCTGATCGAGAGAAAGGAACGGCGGCGGGATGGAGAGGATGCCGCTTATGAAGACGATCTCGGAAACGAGGAAAACGATTTTCCCGACATGGAAAGAGCGGAGGTCGAAGAAGACGGCGCGGCGGAGCGTTCGGATGCCATCCCGGAGGGGGAAAGGCGCCCCTCGGGATTCAAGAGGAACGGGGATGATGAGGAAGTCAATGCCGATGCGGACGAAAGCCCCGAATCGAGCGATCTGGTGCGGGACTGACAGGCCATCCCGGCTTGCGGGCACGGCAGGGCTGTCAGGCCCTCGCCCGTTTTTCGATTGAACGGGTTTCCTGCCGGCTTCCGCAACCTGCCGGACTTCCTGACCGTGCCCATCAGCGATGACGGGCGAAGATCCACAGACCATTCTTGCCGAAGGCTGCCACGTCATAAGGCGCCTTCTCTCCCGTGGGCGAGTCCATGCCCGGTGAGCCGGTGACCATGCCCGGCACGGCAAGCCCCGCCACCGGCGGCCGGTCCTTCAGCAGGCGCTTCACGTCCGCGGCCGGCACGTGCCCCTCGATGCGATAGCCTGCCACGAGGGCCGTGTGGCACGATTCGAGGCGCGGCGGAATGCCGGCCAGCCGCTTGATGATGCCGAGGGCATCCCCATCCTCGGCTTCCACGCGAAAGCCGGCTGCCCGCATGTGTTCCACCCATCGGGTGCAGCATTCGCACAGGAGGCTTTTCCACACCTTCACCACCGGCAGGCGCTCGTGTCACTCTGCCGGTTCGTCACGGACAGGCTCACCCGCCGTGGCGCTTCCGTCCACCATCACGCGATCCTGCATTGAAGCCGGTTCCGCCAATGTCCATATTGCGGAACGGACAGGGCTGTCCGGGGCAAGGCGGGCCGAGTGGCCGATCCCAGGGCAGCTGACCGATCGGCCTTGTCTTTTTCATTTTTCTCCAATAGCTTCCGGCCCGCATCCGAACCGACGGCGGAAGAAGGGGTCACCAGCCATGCCGGCCATGTTGCGGCTCGAGGGACTGCGCAAGCGATTCGGTCCCATACTTGCGGTGGACGACATCTCGCTTTCCGTGAACAAGGGCGAGGTGCTCGGCTTTCTCGGCCCCAACGGCGCCGGCAAGTCCACCACCATGAAAATGGCCACCGGCTTTCTGGAGCCGGACGCGGGCAAGGCCTTCATCTGCGGCATCGACGTCTTTGCCGATCCGGTGGCGGCCAGGCGACACCTGGGCTATCTGCCCGAGGGGGCGCCGGCCTACGGCGAGATGACGGTGCGCGGCTTTCTCAAATTCGTTGGCGAGGTGCGCGGGCTGAAGGGTCCCCGCCTGCGCCGTGCCCTGGAGAAGGCGGCCGAGCGCACCCAGCTTCAGGCCGTCTGGGGCCAGAGCATCGAGACCCTCTCCAAGGGCTACCGGCGCCGCGTGGGGCTGGCGCAGGCCATCCTGCACGAGCCGGACGTCCTGGTGCTGGACGAGCCGACGGACGGCCTGGATCCCAACCAGAAGCATCAGGTGCGTCAGCTCATCCGCGAGATGGCGAAGGAATCAGCCATCATCGTCTCCACGCACATCCTGGAAGAGGTGCCGGCAGTGTGCACGCGGGCGGTGATCATTGCCCAGGGCCGCATCATTGCCGACGGCACGGCGGAAGACATCGCGGCCATGACGCCCGCGAGCGAAGGCCCCCCCTCGCTGGAGGCGGCCTTTCGGCATCTGACCCGGCAGGCGGCCCTGGCCGATCGCGACGGGAACACGGGCGAAGACAGCAGGGAGGCGGCATGATGCGTGCGCTGTGGCCCATCGTGAAGCGGGAGTTCTCGGCCTACTTCGCCACGCCCATCGCCTATGTCTTCGTGGTCATCTTCGCGGCGCTGGCGGGCGTGTTCACCTTCCACATCGGCAATTTCTACGAACGCGGCATCGCCGATCTCATTCCCTTCTTCCAGTATCTGCCATGGCTGTTCCTGGTGCTGGCGCCGGCCATCTCCATGCGCCTGTGGGCAGAGGAGCGGCGTGCCGGCACCATCGAGCTGCTGATGACGCTGCCGCTGACAATCTGGGAAGCGGTGCTCGGCAAGTGGCTGGCCGGCTGGCTGTTCATGGGGCTGGCGCTCATGGCGACCTTCACTCTCTGGATCACGGTGAACTGGCTGGGCGAGCCGGACAACGGCGTCATCGCGATCAGCTATCTCGGCGCCTGGGCCACGGCCGGCGTGCTGCTGGCCATGGGGGCGGCCGTCTCGGCTCTGACACGCAACCAGGTGATCGCCTTCATCCTGGCCGCCCTGGTGATCTTCGTGTTCATGACCGCAGGCACACCGGTGGTGCTGGACGCAGTGCGCGCCGTGCTGCCGGCGCCGGTGGTGGCGGCGGTCTCGTCGCTGTCGGTGCTGTCGCATTTCGCCTCCGTCTCGCGCGGCGTGGTGCTGCTTTCCGACGTGGTCTACTGGGTGACGATGACCGCTTTCTGGCTGTTCGCCAATGCAGTGATCGTGAACCTGAAGAAGGCGGACTGAGCCGCACGAGACCCGAAGACGCAATGAGCCGGCCGTTCCCGGCCGAGGCAGGACTGCAGGGAGGCTTGAGACGATGCTGGGTGTTTCCCGCCGTCTGGGGCAGCGAGGCAAGGCGGTGCTGGCCATTGTGCTGGCCTTCGTGGCATTGGCCGGCATCAACCTCTTCGCCTCGCAGATGCTGCGGATCTACCGGGCGGACTTCACCGAGGAACGGCTGTTCACGATTTCGGACGTGACCCGCCAGGTGCTGCGCCAGGTGAAGGAGCCGATCACCATCCGCTTCTACTTTTCCCGGGCGCTGGCGGAGCGGGCTCCGCTCTATGCGGAGTTCGGCGCGCGCGTGCAGGCGCTGCTGCATCACTATGCCGATCTCGCCGGCGGGCGCATCCGGGTGGAGGTGATCGATCCCGAGCCCTTCTCGCCGGAGGAGGACCGGGCCATCGCCGCCGGCCTGCAGGCCATTCCCCTGGGAGACGGCCGCACGGCCTATTTCGGCATCGTGGGCGAGAACGCCACCGATCAGCAGGAGGTCATCCCCTTTCTCTCTGCCGAACGGGCCAGCCAGCTGGAATATGACCTCACGCGCCTGGTGCACAAGCTGGTGAACCCGGAGAAGACGGTGGTGGGCGTGATCACCTCCCTGCCCATGTTCGGCGGTTTCGATCCGCGCCGGGGCCGGCGACAGGACTGGGCCGTCGTCCTGCAGATGCGCGAGTTCTACGACGTGCGCCCCATCGAGCCCACGGCAAGGGACATTCCCGGCCCGGTGCAGGCGCTCGTCATCGTCTCTCCGGTGAACCTGAACGAGGATCTGGCACGGGCCATCGACGCGTTCGTCCTCTCGGGCAGGCCGGTGATCATTTTTGCCGATCCGTGGAACGAGGCCTCGACACGGATTCCGGAACTGATCGACGCCAGCGTCCTGCAGCCGGACGACACCCTGGCGGAAATGCTGCATGCATGGGGCATCGATCTCTCGTACAAGAAGGTGGTGGGCGACATCGAACTGGCCAGGCGGGTGATCTTCCGCGCCGGCGGGCGCGAGCAGGTGGGCAGCTACCTCGTGTGGCTGGAGCTGGGACGGCGCACCTTCGCCAGACCGGATGATCCCGTGTTCATCAATGTCAGCCAGATCCTCGCCGGATCGGTGGGCGCACTGGGCAAGACGAAGGCCTCGCAGCTGGAATTCACGCCACTGATCCGCACCACCGACAAGACCATGCTCATGAGCACCGACACGCTCGCGGTGCCCAATCCCGTCGAGCTGCTTGCCGCCTATGTGCCGTCGGGCAAGCCGGCGGTGGTGGCCGCACGCTACACGGGGCCCGCACCCAGCGCCTTTGCCGGAAACGAAGCGGGAGGCGAGGCGACGGAGGAGAAAACGGACGGGAAGAAAACCGACGGGAAGGAGGCGAACGGAAAGAAGACGGATCAGGCCGAGGGAAAGGACAGGCCGCATGCCCGGAATGGCCACGTCAACCTGCTGGTGGTGGCGGATTCCGACCTGCTCGCCGATCGCTTCTGGGCAGAGATCCGTCGTCTGGGCCCGGGCCGGACGCTGATCCTGCCGGCGGCCGACAATGCCACCTTCCTGCTCAATGCGCTGGAACAGATGACGGGCGGCGCGGCCCTTTCCGGCCTGCGCGGACGCACGCTCAGGCAGCGGCCCTTCGAGAAGGTGGAGGAGATCCGCCGCCAGGCCGAGCAGCAGTTCCGGCGCCGCGAGCGCGAACTGCAGCAGAAGCTGAAGGAGGCGGAGAAGCGCCTGGCCGGCATCACCGCCCGCGTGGAAGGCGGCAAGGTGGTGATCTCCGAGCAGGACCGCGAACTCATCCTCAAGGTGCGGGCGGAGATCCTGGAGCTCAGGCGCAGGCTGCGCGATGTGCAGCGGGCCCTGGTGCGCGACATCGAGCGGCTGGGTTTCACGCTCAAGGTGCTGAACATTGCCGGGGTGGCCGTGATCGTGGCCCTGATCGCCCTCGGCGTGGCCCTGGTGCGCCGGGCGCGGGCAAGGGCGGCACGACGCATGGCGCGGGAGGCCTGAGGGGGGCCTCAGGCGGCGCGGCACGGCAGGCCCCGGCCAGAGTCGTTCCGCTGCCAAGAGGTGCCATGCAGGCGATGTCCTGGCGGAAGACGGCAGAATGTCTGGAGGCATGAACGGCCATGATCGGTAACCGCACATTGCTGGGGCTCCTGGTGGCGGCCATCGTGTCGGTGGGGCTTGCGGTCTGGGCCTGGCAAGCCACCCATGCACGCCTGAACGTGCCCGGCGTCGGCGAGCCCCTGCTGCCCGCGCTGGCCGAAAGGGGGCGGATGGCTGCCGAAATCGAAATCGTCATGGATGACGGCGAGGAGAAGATTCGCCTCGTGCGCAAGGGCGAGGCCTGGTTTGCCGGCGAGGAGGCATATCCTGCCGATCCGCGCAAGATCCGCAAGTTCCTGCTGGAGCTGATGAAACTGCGCAAGGCGGAGCCCAAGACACGGCAGCCGCGCCACTATCGCATCCTGGAGGTGGAAGAGCCCGGCAGCAGCAGGGAGGCCCGGGGCCTGCGCGTGACCGTGCGGGACGACAAGGGCACCGTGATCGCCGACGTGATCCTCGGCAAGCCGGCCTACAACCGCCTGGGCGAAGGCCGCAAGGCACAGTATGCCCGGCTGGCGAACGAGGCGCAGAGCTGGCTGGTGGAAGGCCTGGTGCGTCCGCTGCCGGCGCTCACCCGCTGGGTGGACCACATCGCCGTGGACATCCCGCGCGATGACGTGGTGCGCGGCAGGATCGTGCATGCCGATGGCGAGATTCTGGAAGTGCGCGCAACCGGTGAAAAGGGGGCGGACGGCGAGCCCATCTTCAGGATCGTGGGGCTGCCGGCAGGCGTCAAGACCAAACCCAACTACCAGATTGCGGCCATTGCACGCGACCTGGCACAGCTGGATTTCGAGCTCGCCCGCAAGGCGCGCCCGCACAGGGACAAGCCCGTCGTTCGGGCCGAGGTGGAAACGAAGGATGGTCTGATCGTCGGCTATGACGTGTGGCAGGAGGGCACGGCCCTGTGGGTGCGCGTGCATGTGGTGAAGGACGGCGGAAACCGAACGCTCGCGGAAGCCATCCGCAAGGAGACGGCGGGATGGGAATACGGCCTCTCGGAAACGCGCGGCAGTTATTTCCTGAAGCGCCTGAAGGATCTGGCGGAGATCGAGGAGAAGAATGCCGAGACGTTGCCGAATGCGGGACATACGCCGGCGGATGCCGGTGCTGGCCCGGGGGCGAGGAGAGAAACGGACAGGAACGACCTGGATGCCCCTGCCGCCCCTGATGGCCATGATGCGCAATCCGCGCCAGGCGGCTCAGGGACGTCGGCGCCTCAAGGCAGAAAGCCGGCCGGTCCCGGGAACGGGCAGTGAGCCGCACGGGGAAAGAAACGAGCCGGAATGAGACGACCGGCAACAGGATTGTCTCGTGAGATGTGAAGGATTTTTCAGCAAGTTGAATGGTCGCATGTGAAGTATAGACAAGGTATTGAGTTGCAGGAACTTTGCGGATGATTGGATGGCTGTGAATCGCAAGGTTCTGGCAATGTATCCTCAGAACCTTGCGATTCACTCAAGCCGGAAATGCTGTCCTGCTGGCGCCGGGCCGCGCTCTGAGCCAGCAGGACGCATTGTTTTTTCTGAAGAAAAGTAGGGTCTGTCCTGGATAACCTGACAGCTTCCACTGCAACGATTTGTCATTTTGCCA
>CAZNLW010000076.1:0-11376 GCA_964574205.1 uncultured Rhizobiaceae bacterium
CAACGGCAGGAGCATGTGCACGATGGGGCCTGTGCGGGGCCTCGCCGCAACCTTGCAGTTTGCTCGAGTTGGACAGGGTGCCCGGCCGGGTGCCGGGCTGTCCCAGGCCGGCAGGGCACCTTGGTCTTGCGTTCGACTCATGACACCCCGGGATGATCCAGGGGAGCCCGCACCTGCTGGGTGGCCGTCTGCCGGGCTTCGGCCTCGGCGGACTTGAGTGCGGACGCCAGTGCGGCAAAGGCATCCTCGCCCGGCATCACTTCGCCGGGACTTTGGCGCAACACGTCATAGATGCGGGGCACCCAGGCCACGGCACGGTCCAGCTCTTCATCCGTGCCCGGTTTCCAGCCGCCCAGCAGACGCAGATCGCGCGTGTCCTCGTAGCGTGCGATCAGGCGTCTGAGCAGGGTGACCAGCTGCGCCTGCTCCGGTGTCCACGCCCGCTGCGCCAGACGCGACACAGAGGCCAGCACGTCGATGGCCGGAAACCGCCCCTGTTCGGCAATCTCGCGGGAGAGCACGATGTGCCCGTCCAGAATGCCACGGATGGCATCGGCCACCGGGTCGTTGTGATCGTCACCGTCCACCAGCACCGAAACGAAGGCGGTAATGGAGCCCGAGCCCTCCACGCCCGGTCCTGTGCGTTCCAGCAGCCGCGGCAGTTCGGTGAACACGCCCGGGGGATAGCCGCGAGCCACCGGAGCCTCGCCGGCGGCCAGCAGCACATCGCGCGTCGCGTGGGCATGGCGGGTGACCGAATCGGCAATCAGCAGCACCTTCTCGCCCCGGTCACGGAAGTATTCGGCAATGGTGATGGCCGTTTTCAGCGCCATGCGGCGCATCATGGGGCTCTCGTCCCCTGTGGCCACCACCCCCACGGCCCGCGCCATGGCTGCAGGGCCAATGGCCTCCTCCACGAACTCGCGCACCTCCCGCCCGCGCTCGCCGATCAGTGCGAAGACCACCGAATCGAACCCCTGTGCCTGCGCCAGCATGGAGAGAAAGGTGGACTTGCCCACGCCCGAGCCGGCAAAGACACCGATGCGTTGTCCGGCGCACACCGGCGTGAAGATGTCCACTGCCCGCACACCCGTGACCACGCCTTCCACCACGCGCATTCGCTGAAGCGCCGGCGGCGCCGGTTGCTCCACCGGCAGGCGGTCGGGCCCCGGCAGCAACGGGGGGCCGCCATCCACCGCCTCGCCAAGGGCATTGACGATGCGCCCCTTCCAGCTTTCGTGCGGCCGGATGGTGAACGGCCCCTTCAGCCAGACCCGTGCACCCAGGCGCACATCCGGCTCGCTGGCGAAGGTCTTCACGATCTGGGCGTCGGCCGCGATGCGCACCACCTGCCCGCCGATGACACCGCCATCGGCACGCAGGATCTCCACGCAGTCGCCCAGCGCCGCCACACGCTCCAGCCCGCGCACCACACAGGCCGCCGGCGAAACAGCCGTTACCTCGCCGCCAAGACGCAGCAGCGCATGCGGCTCGCCCAGACGCACCCCCAGCCGCCGCAGGGCCGCCAGCGCCCCTGCCTCGCCCACACGCAGATCCAGAATGACGGAATCGGTAGACACCGCCCCTCCATCGGGCTCACAGGCGGGATCGGTCATCGTGCCAAAATCCTATCGCGCATCACGCTCCGCCCTCGCCACCGAGGGTGCGGATGGCCTCCAGCACCGTGCGCTCGGTCAGCTCCAGGGCGGAAGCCAGACGCTTGAAGGCATTGGTGGCTTCGATCAGACGCACCATTTCCCGTGCGCCATCCACATTGGATTGCTCGATGTAGCCTTGCAGCACCCCGGCATCACGGAAATTGACCACCGGTTCCGGCTCGCGATCGGGAATGACGCCGGAATTGCCGTGACGCATGAGTCTCGCTTCCGGCGGAATGTGGAACAGCCCGATGGCCCCGATCTGGCGGTCCCCTTGCGTGATCATGCCGTCACGGGCGATTCGAGGCGGTCCGGCATTGGGGTTCAGCGTGAGGGGAGCCCCGCCCACGTCCAGCACCGGCCAGCCGGTAGCGGCCGAGACCAGCTCGCCCGTGGGCAGCATGGCAAGGCGGCCGTCGCGGGTGTAGACCGGGCCCGCCGGCCCCTGCACGGCCAGCCAGACGTCGCCCTTCACGGCCACGTCCAGCGGGTTGCCGGTCCGCAATATGGCGCCGGGCCGGCGGTCGATGTAGGTGTGCCCGGAGGAGACGAAGGAGACGTCGGTGGGGCGCTGACGTGACAGCACTTCGGCAAAGCGCTCGCCCTCGGCGCGATAGCCCGGCGTGGTGATGTTGGCCACGTTGGCGGCAATGGCATCCAGCCGCTTCTGCAGGGCAAGCTGCCCGGCCACGCTCACGTGCATCACCACTTTCATGGTTCGCACTCCCTCTCCGAGGCTGACGATATCGGTCACCGGCTGGCGGCTCAGAAGCCCCCCAGCTTGATCTTCTGCAGCGAAGCCAGAAGATCGCTGCTGATGCCGGCCTCGATGGGCTGCGGAAACAGGATTCCCCCCGCGGATGCAGATGTGCCGGTGCCGGGCGCGCTGCCACCGCCGGTGTTCATCTGCCACAGGGTGGCAAAGCGCGTGAGAAACGTCTCCAGCTTCTCCGGATCCCTGAAATCCGCAATCGGCAGCCGCTCCTCGATGATGCGGGCGTTGCGGTCGACGTCACCATGGGCAAGGGGATGGCCCAGCACGGTCTCTGCCACCTTCATCAGCGCCCTGTCGGCCAGGATGTCATAGCCGTTGCGAATGCCCGGCGCACGCCGACGGAAATAGAGTGCAAGCCGCACGCCCTCGTCCGTCTGTCCCGCCTCCTTCTCGAGCTTCAGTCGGATGTAATCATCCACCACCTCCTGCCGTGCACGCTCGAAGGTGGTGGCCGCCGGGCCGAAGCTGGCGAAGTTGAAACGCCGCGCGAACGCGCGAAAGCGGCTGTCCGCCAGCTTGTTGGCGAAGGAATCGGGGTTTTCGATCCCTTCCTCCAGCACCTTGCGCATGAAGGCCTTGGCATAGATCATGTCGCCCAGACCCGAGGCCTCCATGGCAAAGCGATAGACCCGGTCGTCCGCCAGGAATTCGTCGATGCTTTTGATTTCCCTGATGCGCGACAGATAATACGCTACCTCCCGCTTCACCTCCGGCTTTTGCGAGACTCGCTCCAGCGAGGCCTCCAGGTTGCCGGCAATCAGCTGATAATTGGCAAGGGTCGTCAGCATGCGCATCCTCCCTGGTCCGTGTCCCTGCATTGTCCAGCGCCTTGAGGGCGGACAGGGCAGGCAGGACCGTCTTTGCTTCCCGCGCCATTGTCAGGGACCGGCCTTGCCCCAGGCTTGAGCGGTCTTCTGCCCGGCGGCCTCGCCCCGCCAGTTTCGCGCAAGCCAGTTTCCCTAGCCTGAGCGCACGCCGCACCGCCGCGATTGGGTGCGGCGACCCGGTCTCGTCTCCGGGGGGTGCGAGGGGGCCGGGCAGCCTCGCGGCACGGTGCATGAAAGAGGGATCAACCGCACGCATGATTACCAGGAGGGCTGGGAACCTTGGGCGTTCTGCTGGGTCTCGTCGTCGTCTTTGGCTGTCTGCTGGGCGCCTATGCGGCCATGGGCGGCCACGTTTCCGTGCTGTGGCAGCCCTACGAGTTCGTCATCATCGGGGGCACGGCCTTCGGCACCTTTCTCATGGCCAATCCCATGAAAACGGTGAAGGATGCCGGCAAGGCCATTCTGGAGGCTGTCAAGGGCAAGACCGTCTCCCAGCGTGACTATCTGGACGTTCTGGGCCTGCTGTTCACGCTCATGCGCGAGATCCGCTCCAAGTCTCGCGGCGAGGTGGAGGGGCACATCGACAATCCCCAGGAGTCGGAAATCTTTCAGCGCTATCCCAACGTGCTGAAGGACGATCAGCTGGTGCAGTTCATTTGCGACTATGCCCGCCTCATCCTTATCGGCAATGCCAAGCCGCACGAGGTGGAGGCGCTCATGGACGAGGAAATCCACACCATGGAGCATGATGCGCTCAAGTCCTACCACGCGCTGACCGGCATGGCCGATGGCCTGCCTGCCATTGGCATCGTTGCCGCCGTTCTGGGCGTGATCAAGGCCATGGGCGCCATCGACCAGTCGCCGGAGGTGCTGGGGCATCTTATCGGGGCCGCGCTGGTGGGCACCTTTGCCGGCATCCTGCTCTCCTACGGCGTTGTGGGGCCGCTGGCCAACAAGGTGAAATACGTGCGCAGCCACAACATGCGCATCTTCATACTGGTCAAGCAGACCCTGCTCGCCTTCATGAATGGCGCCATGCCGCAGGTGGCCGTGGAGTTCGGCCGCAAGACCATCTCCGCCCACGAGCGACCGAGCATCGACACCGTGGAAGAGGAGACCATGAGTCCCGGCAGCGCCGCCGAGGCGGCCTGAAGGCTCCCGAATTCGCAAGCGAAAGGCCTGACCCATGGCATTGGCAGAGGACATCCGCGACGATGTCACCTTCGGCACCTTGGGCGGCAATGCCCCCTTGCTGGAGCTTGCGGGCCGCATCACGCCGGACAGGATGCGCACCCTCCAGCGCCTTCTTGTCGCCGGTCTGGAGGGCGCCGCCGAGCGGCTTCGGGAGATGGCGGGGCTGGAAGTCCGTGTCTCCTTGGCCGATCTGCATGTGGCCGCGCCTGCCCATCTCGATGCCGATCCCCGGATGCAGGCCGTGGCGCGCATCGATGCCAACGGCACCGGAGAGGCCGCGGGTTTCCTGCTGGAGCGGGAATGCATCGATCTCCTGGTGGAAGTTCTGCTGGGAGGCGGGGCGCCGGGGCGCGCGCCAGTGCCGCAGCGGGCCCCCTCCGGCTTCGATCTGACGGTGGCCGAGGCTGGCGTGAAGGCCTTGGCAGAGGGCCTGCAGGAGGCCTTTGCCGGGGCGCTGCCTTTTGCCTTGGTGCCGGAAAGTCCACGCAGTGGCGATGCCGTGCGGCACTTCGCGGCCCTCGAGGAAGAGGCCGTGATTGCCACTTTCACGCTCGCCGCTGCCGACGAGGAGGGCCGGCTGCACCTGCTGCTGCCCGCGGCCGTGGCGGCCGCGCTCAAGCCCTGTCGCTTGCAGGCCACAGGCCGCCGGCCTGATCCGCAGTGGCAGCAGATCATGGATGCCCGTCTGCGCAGCACCACGGTCACCTGTGCCACGGTGCTGGACGGCGGCGACATGATGCTGTCCGAGATTGCCGGCCTGAAGGAGGGCGATGTGCTGTGGCTGAAGACACCGCCAGATGCAAGGGCGCGCTTCACGTGTGACGGCGAGACGCTGTTCACCGGCGAGCTTGGCCAGTCGGAAGGCTATTTTACCCTTCGTATCGAGGACGAGGAGGCCAGCACGCGCGCCTTTCTTGAGGAAATGGCGCAACGCAGGATGCTGGGGGACCAGCCATGAACGAGAGGGAGACGGCCGCACCCGCTGCCACGGCCCGACCGGAGGAAGAGGTCCCGGCCGCCGAGACGGGCGGCAGCCCGGCTGCCGGATCCGACACCGGGACGGAGGCATCGGCATCACCCGCATCGCCGCCCGCCGGACAGGAGAAGGCCGCCGGCATGGCAGATCAGGGCGGGCATGGCACCCGGAAGCCCGCAGCCACGGAGAACGACGCCGCGGAAAGGGGAGCGCCCGGAGGCGACAAGGTGGTGAAGGGGCCCGGCCAGGCCAACATCGACCTTGTCCTGCGCATTCCCGTGAAGGTGGAGGTGGTGCTGGGCATGGCCCGCATGACCATCGCCGAACTCATGCAGCTGGGCCCCGGTGCCGTGGTGCTGCTGGATCGTCACGTGGGCGAGCCCATCGATGTCATGGTCAACGGCCGCCTTGTGGCCCGTGGCGAGGTGGTGGTGGACGAGAACGACGAGACCCGTCTCGGTATCCGTCTCACCGAGATCGTGGAGCCGGGTACCTTCTGCTGAGGGCGAAGGATTGGTGGCCCATGCGAACCACGAATTGACCAGGAACGAGGAGCGCCCATGCCGGTGGACGTTGCAGGTCATGCCGATTTCCCCTCGCCATTGCTCGCTGGCATTTCTCCTGCCGGCAGCGCAACCGCGTCGGGCGAGGGCGACCCCGCCCGACGCCGCTCCAGTGCCTGGAAGGCGGTCACCCTGCTCAACATCCTTGACGCCCGGACACTGGAGAAACTGCTGCAGCATTTCGATCGCGAGGATCTCGCCCGCATCCAGGCCCTGGACATGGAGCTGGAACCGGTGCCGAGCGACGAGCTGGCACGCATCGTCGAGGAGTTTGCCCAGCGTTTCGCGCGTCGCCTCAGCATGGTGGGCGACCGCCGCCGTCCCATCTCCCTGTTGGAGGAGGTATTGGGGGCCGACGAGGTGGCCCGCATCATGGGCGACGGCGGAGCCGTGTGGGAGAACGAGCGTTTCGCTTCGACTGAGGTGCTCGAGCCCATCGTTCGCCACGAGCATCCGCAGCTGGCCGCTTTCATCCTCTCGCGTGTGGATTCGGAGCTCACGGCCACCCTCTGCGCCCGCCTGGAGGACGAGCGCCGCAATGACATCCTCCTGCGCATGCTGCACATGCGCGCCGTGGATCCGGGTGTGACGATGCTCGTGGAAAGCCACATTCGCGTTGCCTTCATCGAGGGCAGCACCGCGGAACTGGCTGCCGAGGCCCGCAGCCGCCTGGCCAGCATCGTCAACCGCATGGACAAGGATCTGGTGGAACGCTTCCTGGAAACCCTCAAGGAACGGGATCCCGTGGAGGCTGCCGAACTGAAGAAGATGCTGTTTTCTTTCGAGGACGTGGCGCACCTCGAGAAGAAGGATCGCCTGGTGCTTTTCGACAGGGTGCCGGCGGAAGTTACCATCAGGGCCCTGCATGGTGTTTCGCCGGAGCTGCGCGATGTGGTGCTGGAAGCCTTGGGAGGGCGCATGCGCAAGATGGTGGAAGCCGAACTTTCCGGCGGGGCGGCCCCGCCCGAGGACGAGATCCAGGCGGCCCGGCAGGAGATTGCCGCCATTGCCCTGGAGCTGGCCCGCAACGGCGAGATTGCCCTGCCGGCCGACGAATGATGCTCGCAGCCGACGCCCTGTGACACGGACTGCCCTTCACGGGCAACGGGAAAGGGGGCTGGCCCATGGCCGAGGAACCGGACAGGGACAGCAGGACGGAAGAGCCGACCGAGAAGAAGCTCAGCGACGCCCTGGAAAAGGGCAACACGCCCTTCTCGCGCGAGCCGGCGGTACTCACTTCCATGCTGGCCATGCTCATTGTCGCCGCCTTTCTGGTCGGGCCGGCCAGCATCCGCCTGGCCACTGGGCTGGCGGCGCTGATGGAGCGGCCGCATGAATGGCGGCTGGATCACGGTGGTGCCGTCATGGTGCTGCTGGAGCAGCTCATCCTGCGTGCGCTTCACGTGATCGCGCCGCTCATGCTGGCCTTTGTCGTGGCCGGCATCATGGCCTCGGTGATACAGAATCCGCCGCGCGTGGCCTTCGAACGCATCCGTCCGCAGCTCTCCCGCATCTCCCTGCGCAAGGGGCTGAAGCGCATGTTCGGCGCTCCCGGCTGGGTGGAATTCGGCAAGGCCGTCTTCAAGTTCGCGGCCGTCTCTGTCGTTGTCGGCATCATGCTCAAGTCGCAGACGGCCTACGTGATCCAGACCCTGCATGCGGCCCCGCAGGCCGTGCCGGGCATGCTGCTGGAACTGGCCATCGACCTTCTGGCTGCCGTGGCCGTGGCCACCCTGGTGCTGGTGGTGGCGGATGTCGCCTGGTCGCGCCGCTACTGGTGGAGCAACCTGCGCATGACGCGCCAGGAGGTGAAGGACGAGCGCAAGGAACTGGACGGTGATCCCATCGTCAAGGCCCGTCGCCTCTCGCTGGCCCGCGACCGCCTGCGCCGGCGCATGCTGGCGGCCGTGCCAAAGGCCACCGTGGTGGTCACCAATCCCACGCATTACGCCGTGGCCCTGCGCTATGACCGCGAACGTGATGCCGCACCAGTGGTGGTGGCCAAGGGACAGAACCGGATCGCCCTGAAGATCCGCGAGATTGCCCAGGAGAACGACGTGCCCATTGTCGAGAACAGGCCGCTCGCCCGCTCCCTTTATCACCAGGTCGAGATCGACCAGATGATCCCGCCCGAATTCTACGCTGCCGTGGCCGAGATCATCCATTATGTCTTCACCCGCACACGCCGGGCAGCGGACGCCATCGGCACGGATCGCCCAGCCGGCGCCACAGCGGCCGGGGGATGATGCGGGGCCCTTGAAAGGAACGCAGGGAAATTCAGAGAATGTAGCGCGACAGGTCCTGGTCGCGGGCCAGGTCGCCGATGCGGGATTCCACGTAGGCGGCATTCACCGTGATGGTGGCGCCAGCGGCATCCGGGGCCTCGAAGCTGATCTCCTCCAGCACCTTTTCCATCACCGTCTGCAGCCGCCGCGCGCCGATGTTCTCGACCCGCTCGTTGATCTCCGCGGCGATGCGGGCGATGGCGTCGATACCGTCGTCGGTGAAGGCGAGCGTCACCCCTTCCGTTTCCATCAATGCCACGTATTGCTTGACCAGCGAGGCCTCGGGCTCGGTGAGAATGCGGCGGAAGTCCTCTCGGGACAGGGCCGAGAGCTCCACACGGATGGGCAGCCGGCCCTGCAGCTCCGGCAACAGGTCCGAGGGGCGGGCCACGTGAAAGGCGCCGGAGGCGATGAAGAGGATGTGATCGGTCTTCACCGGCCCGTGGCGCGTGCTCACCGTTGTCCCCTCGATCAGGGGCAGCAGATCGCGCTGCACGCCTTCGCGCGAGACGTCTCCGCCACGCAGGCCCTCCGCCCGGGTGCAGATCTTGTCGATCTCGTCGAGGAAGACGATGCCCTCGTTCTCCACCAGCTGCCGCGCTTCCGTGACGATGCTCTCCTCGTCCAGCAGCTTGTCGCTTTCCTCGGCGATGAGCACGTCATGGGAATCGCGCACTGTCATGCGCCGCCGTCGTGTGCGTGGGCCGAAGGCCTTGCCCAGGATGTCGGAGATGTTGATCACGCCTACCCCTGCTCCCGGCATGCCGGGGAGGTCCAGCATCGGAAAGCTGGAGCCGGTTTCGGCCACCTCGATCTCGATTTCCTTGTCGTCCAGTTCGCCATTGCGCAGCTTCTGACGAAAGCTTTCGCGCGTGGCCTTGCTGGCGTGTTCGCCCACCAGCGCATCCAGCACCCGCTCTTCTGCCGCCAGGTGCGCCCGCTCGCGTACCGCAGCCCGTTTGCGTTCGCGCACCAAAGCAATGCCTGCCTCCATCAGGTCACGGATGATCTGCTCCACGTCGCGGCCCACATAGCCCACTTCCGTGAAGCGCGTGGCCTCCACTTTCAGGAACGGCGCGCCAGCCAGGGCCGCCAGGCGACGGGCGATTTCCGTCTTGCCCACGCCGGTGGGGCCGATCATGAGAATGTTCTTCGGCATCACTTCCTCGCGCAGGGTATCCGGCAGCTGCTTGCGCCGCCAGCGGTTGCGCAGGGCGATGGCCACCGCCTTCTTGGCCTCCTGCTGGCCCACGATGTGACGGTCCAGCTGGGCGACGATCTCGCGCGGCGTGAGCGAGGCACTGTCCGTCATGGTCCTGTCGTTTTCCCTTTTGCGTTTGCGGCACTTTCGGGCTGTCAGGCGACCGACAAGCGACGATCTGTCGCCTGCTTGGCATATCGCCGTTTCGCATGCAAGCGGGCACGAGCAGCGGCTGCCCTGTATATAAAGAAGGCTTTATATGCTGCTTGCCTCATGTCCCGGCCGCTGGTATAGCTCGCCGCAGCACGTGTTCATCAGAGGAGAAGGCAGGAATCCATGAGCAACGAGACCGCCGATTATGTCGTCAAGGACATCTCTCTGGCCGAGTGGGGCCGGAAGGAAATCGAGATGGCCGAGGAGGAGATGCCCGGCCTGATGGCCTGCCGCGAGGAGTTTGGCCCCGGACAACCGCTGAAGGGCGCCCGCATCGCCGGCTGCCTGCACATGACCATCCAGACCGCCGTGCTCATCGAGACGCTGGTGGCGCTGGGCGCGGAAGTGCGCTGGGCCTCGTGCAACATCTTTTCCACCCAGGACCATGCGGCCGCGGCCATTGCCGCGCGCGGCATTCCCGTCTTTGCCAAGAAGGGCGAGACGCTGGAGGAATACTGGGACTATGTGGACCGCATCTTCGACTGGGGCGGCGGCGAAACGGCCAACATGATCCTCGATGACGGTGGCGATGCCACCCTGCTCGTGCTGCTGGGGGCCAGGGCGGAGAAGGATCCCTCGGTGCTGGCCAACCCGCAGAACGAGGAGGAAGAGGCCCTGTTCGCCACCATCCGCCGCCGCCTGGAGAAGGATCCGGGCTGGTATTCGAAGGTGAAGGCCAACATACGCGGTGTTTCGGAGGAGACCACCACCGGCGTGCACCGCCTTTACGAGCTGGAAAAGAAGGGCGAGCTGCCGTTTCCGGCCATCAACGTGAATGACTCCGTCACCAAGTCGAAGTTCGACAACAAGTATGGCTGCCGCGAGTCGCTGGTCGATGGCATCCGCCGCGGCACGGACATCATGATTGCCGGCAAGGTGGCCATCGTCTGCGGCTATGGGGATGTGGGCAAGGGCTCAGCCCAGTCGCTGGCCGGGGCCGGCGCGCGGGTGATGGTCACGGAGATCGATCCCATCTGCGCCCTGCAGGCGGTCATGGACGGCTACGAGGTGGTGACGCTGGAGGAGGCCATTCACAAGGCGGACATCGTGGTCACCGCCACCGGCAACAAGCACGTGGTGACGCTGGACCACATCCGCAGGATGAAGCACATGGCCATTCTCTGCAATATCGGCCATTTCGACAACGAGATCGATGTCGCGAGCTTGCGCAACTACAAGTGGATCAATGTCAAGCCGCAGGTGGACCTCATCGAGTTTCCGGACGGCAAGCGCATCGTTCTGCTCTCCGAGGGGCGTCTGGTGAACCTGGGCAATGCCACGGGGCACCCCAGCTTCGTCATGTCTCACTCCTTTACCAACCAGACGCTGGCGCAGATCGAGCTGTGGACGCAAGGAGACAAGTACGAGAACAGGGTCTACGTGCTGCCCAAGATTCTGGACGAGAAGGTGGCGCGCCTGCACCTGCCCAAGCTGGGCGCCAGGCTGACCAGGCTGACACCCGAACAGGCGGAATACATCGGTGTGCCCGTGGAAGGCCCCTACAAGCCGGAGCATTATCGTTACTGAGCGAGACGCCCTGTTTATTCTCGGGATTCTGACGCGAAACGGCCTGGTTCAGGCCGGCCCGGAGCCCCTGCCGCGAAAAGGTGGCAGGGGCATTTTCATGTCGGGGCTGTCCCGGATAGGGCTGTTTTTTCCATAAGCCCATGATTGTCAAGGACGC